>NZ_JALJRL010000030.1:0-56833 GCF_024519675.1 Mesorhizobium sp. Mes31
ATCACGAACTCAAATCAATGGGAATCCTGAATCCCTTAAAACGCGACACGCTTTAGACGGTCTTCATCCATTTCGCCAGCCGGTGCGCCGCTTCCTCGACCTGGTCGAGGCGGCGGTGGAAGCACAGCCTGAGGAAGGCTTCGCCGCCTGGGCCGAAGGCTGTGCCGGGCGCCAGGCCGACATTGGCCTTGTCGACGATCTCGAAAGCGGCGGCGCGTGAATCGGTAATGCCGTCGACCGTGAAGAACAAATAGAACGCGCCTTGCGGCACGGTGAACCGGGCGCGGCCGGTGGCACCGAGGATGCCGCAGACCAGGTCACGTCCCGCACGCGCCCGCTCCACCTGTTCGGCAATGAAGGCATCGCCCCCATCGAGGGCGGCGATCGCACCGCGCTGCATGAACTGGGCGACGCCGGAGTTCGAATACTGGATCAGGTTCTCGAACACCTGCTGCAGGGCGGGATGGGTCTTGATCCAGCCGACACGCCAGCCAGTCATCGCCCAGTTCTTGGAAAAGCTGTTGACGAACAGGATGCGATCTTCCGCCGTCGCGATGTCGAGGAAGGACGGCGCACGACCATGGCCATAGTGAAACAGGGAATAGATTTCGTCGGCGATGATCCAAAGGTCCTTCGCGCGGGCAAGATCGAGGATCGCCTGCAAGGTCTCATGATCGGCTGTCCAGCCGGTTGGGTTCGACGGTGTGTTGATGAACAGTGCCTTTGTGCGCGGCGTGATCGAAGCCGTGATCTTCTCGACATCGCAGGACCAGCCATTGCCGGACTGGTCGAGCCTTACCGGTACAGGCACAGCTCCCGCGATCGCCGCGGCGGCATCGAAATTCGGCCAGGCCGGCGACAGATAGACAACTTCGTCACCGGCGCCGGCGACCGCGTCGAGCGCCAGCTGGATGGCGTGCATGCCCGATCCGGTGACGATGAATTCCTCTTCAGGGAAGGTCTTGCCGAAGTGCCTTGCATAATAGCGGGCGAGCGCTTGCCTGAGCTCCGGAATGCCTTTCTGCCAGGTGTAGAATGTCTCGCCGCTGGCCAGTCCCCGGGCGGCGGCGTCGCTGATGAAGGCGGGCGTCGGCAGGTCGCCCTCACCGGCCCAGAGCGGGATCAGGCCCTCGCGCAGACGGCCGTGGTTGACGACGGCGACAATGCCGCTTTCTGGCGCCGCGCGGGCTTCGGCGCGCAAACTTTCGATCAAGGTCATGGATGGGTCCGTTCCGGTCTCAGGCGTTAGCTAGCGCTCCTTAACAGATGCGAAAACAGAAAACCCCGGCCGCGAACGACCGGGGTTTTGGTCCAGAAGAACCTGAACTGTCTATCTCTTTGCGAGCAGGTCGCGGATTTCGGTAAGCAAGGCGACGTCGGCGGGCGGCGGCGCAGCGGGAGCTGCCGGCTTCTCGCGCTCCAGCCGCCTGCGCATATTGTTCACCGCCTTGACCATCAGGAAGATGATGAAGGCTAGGATAAGGAAGTTCAATACCGCGGTAATGAAGCTGCCATAGGCGAAGACTGCGCCTTGCTTCTTGGCATCTGCCAATGATGTCGCATTAACGGCAGAGGAGAGTCCGAAGAAATAGTTGTTGAAGTCCAGCCCACCGAAGATCGCGCCGACGATCGGCATGATGATGTCTTCCACCAGCGACGTGACGATCTTGCCGAAGGCCGCGCCGATGATGACGCCGACGGCCAAGTCCATCACGTTACCCTTGGAAATGAATTCCTGGAATTCCTTCAGCATTCGACCCTCCTTGCCATGGCCGTCCGCACCATGTCCCATCCATGCGGCATCGACCCGGAGACAACATAACAAAAACCTGAGGTTGCAACATGGGCAAAAGCGAGAAAACAACCGCTTTTTCCTCCCTTCCCCGCACCTTGGTTGTGTTGTCCGAATGTCGCAACAGCGGTCATGCTTCCAAAGCCGCAATGGACTCGGACGCCAAGCTGTGATTGCGTCCGGGCAAGCCGGATAAAAAGACGGCAAAGGGAGGAAATTGCAGGCGTGCAGGGCTTGTTCATCGTCTTCATCGCGATCGCCTATGTGACGCTGCTGTTCGTCATTGCCAGCCTGGGCGACCGCCGCTCGGCGATATCCGGGCCCGGCCGGGCCCGGCCCTTCATCTACGCGCTCAGCCTTGCCATCTACTGCACGTCCTGGACCTTCTTCGGTTCGGTCGGCCTCTCCTCAGAACGCGGCCTCGAATTCCTCGGCATCTATACCGGCCCGGTGCTGGTGTTCGTGTTCGGCTTTCCGCTGCTCAACCGCATCGTTCGGCTGGCCAAGACCGAGAAGATCACCTCGATCGCCGACTTCCTCGGCGCCCGCTATGGCAAGAGCTTTGCCGTCTCGGCGATCGCCACGCTGATCGCCACGATCGGCGCGGTGCCCTATATCGCGCTGCAGTTGAAGGCGATTTCCGGCTCGGTCAGCCTGATGGTCGAGCACTATACCGGCTCGCCGCCCTCCTTCGATCCGTTCGTCAGCGACATCTCGCTGGTCGTCGCCATGCTGCTGGCGCTGTTTGCGGTGCTGTTCGGCACCCGCCACGCCGACGCCACCGAACACCAGGATGGGCTGGTGCTGGCGGTGGCGGTCGAAACCGTGGTCAAGCTCGCCGCCTTCCTGGCGATCGGCCTGATGGTCACCTTCCTGATCTTCGGCGGGCCCGGCGACATGTTCGACAAACTCGCCCAGAACGCGCAGGTCCGGCAAGCGATGAGCTACAACACCTCGCTTGCCACCTGGCTGGTTCTGACGGGCCTCAGCGGCTTTGCCATCATCATGCTGCCGCGGCAGTTCTACGTCACCATCGTCGAGAACCGCGGCGAGGCCGAGCTGCGCACCGCGACATGGGTGTTTCCACTCTACCTCGTGGCGATCAACCTGTTCGTGCTGCCGATCGCCTTTGCCGGCCTGTCGCTGGTCGGCACCGGAACCAGCAGCGATCTCTACGTGCTGTCGCTGCCCCTGTTCAGCGGCCACGACGTGCTGGCGATGGCGGCTTTCATCGGCGGCCTGTCGGCGGCAACGGCGATGGTGATCGTCGAAAGCGTGGCGCTGTCGATCATGATCTCCAACGACCTCGTCATTCCGCTGTTCGTGCGCCGTCTGCTCAAGACCTCTACCTCCGAGACCGAAGACTGGTCGACGCTCATCCTCAATGTGCGGCGCGGGGCGATCTTCATCCTGCTGTTCATCGCCTTCCTCTACTACCGCCAGAGCACCAACAGCGCGCGCCTGTCGTCGATCGGCCTGATGTCCTTCGCGGCCATCGCCCAGTTCGCACCGGCGCTGATCGGCGGGCTGATCTGGCGCGGCGCAAACGGCAGGGGTGCAGCACTTGGCATGATCGCCGGTGTCCTCGTCTGGGGCTACACACTGCTGCTGCCCTCTCTCGTCGCGCCCGATACCGACATCATCCTGCAGGGGCTGTTCGGCTTCGAGGCGCTGCGGCCGCAGGCGCTGTTCGGCACCGTCGCAGAACCGTTGAACCACGGCGTGCTGTGGAGCCTGTCGATCAACGCGGTGTTCTTCGTTCTGGGCTCCCTCTCGCGCGCGTCGGTGCCGCTGGAACGCATCCAGGCGTCGATCTTCGTGCCGCGCGATGCAGGCCCGATGCCCAGTCTGCGCCGCTTCCGCACCGCCATCACCGTCAACGACCTCAAGGACACGATAGCGCGCTATCTCGGGGTCGAACGCACCGAGCGCTCCTTCCAGTCGTTCGAGAAGACCAACGGCACGTCGCTGCTCGGCAACGAACAGGCGAGCATGGACGTCATCCGCTTCTCCGAGCAGCTGCTGGCCAGCGCCGTCGGCTCTTCCTCGGCACGGCTGATCCTGTCGCTGTTGTTCCGGCGCCACGACCGCGAATCACGGGATGCCTTCCGCCTGCTCGACGACGCCACCGAAGCGCTCCAGCACAACCGCGACCTCCTGCAGATCGCGCTCGACCAGATGGAGCAAGGCATCACCGTCTTCGACCGCGATTTCCGCCTGATCTGCTGGAACCGCCAGTACCGGGCGCTGTTCGACCTGCCCGACGAGATGGGCCAGGTCGGCGTCTCGCTCGACCGCATCCTGCGCCATCTCGCCGAGCGCGGCGACATTCCCGCCGATCAGCGCGTGGCCATGCTCAACCGGCTGACCAGTTTCGTCAGCCCATGGCAGATGGAGCTGAAGACCAGTGGCCGCATTCTGGAACTGCGGTCCAACCCGATGCCGGACGGCGGCATCGTTGCCACCTATGCCGACATTTCCGGGCGCGTCGAACAGGATCTGGCGCTGAAGCGCGCCAATGAATCGCTCGAGCAGCGCGTCAAGACCCGCACCATCGAGTTGACCCGGGTCAACGAGGAACTGGCGCAGGCGCAGATGCTGGCCGAGGAGGCCAATCTCGGCAAGACGCGCTTCCTCGCCGCCGCCGGCCACGATATCCTGCAGCCGCTGAACGCCGCCCGGCTCTATTGCTCGTCGCTGATCGAAAAGGCCGGCAAGGGGCCTGCCGGCAAGGCGGCGGTCAACATCGAATCCTCGCTGGAATCGGTCGAGACCATTCTCGGCGCCGTGCTCGACATCTCCCGCCTCGATGCCGGCGCGATGAAGCCGGACGATACAGCCTTCAACCTCGACGGATTGCTGCGCCAGATCGGCAACGATTTTCGGCCGATGGCCGCGGAGAAAAAGCTCGGCCTGACGATCATGCCATCGTCGGTGACGGTGATGACGGACCGCAACCTGTTGCGCCGCCTGATCCAGAACCTCGTCTCCAACGCCATCAAATACACGCGCCACGGCCGTGTGCTGGTCGGTGTGCGACGGCGTGGCGAACTGGCCGAGATCCAGGTGATCGACACCGGCATCGGCATCGCCGGCGACAAGCTGAACACCGTCTTCCACGAATTCACCCGGCTGGACGAAGGTGCCCGCGAAGCCGAGGGGCTCGGCCTTGGCCTCTCCATCGTCGACCGCATCGCCCGGGTTCTGCGCCTGGAAATCCGGATCTTTTCAAATCCGGGCAAGGGCACACGGTTTTCCGTCATCCTGCCCGTGGCGGAAGTGCAGGAGCCGCGCCGCGAGATCGAGACCAGAGCCCCTGCGCGTGCGACAGCTTCGCTGGCTGGGCTGCACGTGCTGTGCATCGACAACGACGGCCGCATCCTCGAAGGCATGCGGCTGCTGCTCGAAGGCTGGGGGTGCAAAGTCGACACGGTGTCCGGCTCAAGGGATCTGGACGGAGCCGCCATACACCGCCCCGACATCGTCCTTGCCGATTATCATCTCGACGGCGAAACCGGTCTCGACATCATCATGAAGCTGCGCGCGATCCATGGCGCCGACCTGCCGGCCGTGCTGGTCACGGCCGACCGCTCCAACGAGGTGCGCGCGGCCGCGGGCGGGCTCGAGATACCGGTGATCAACAAGCCGCTGAAGCCGGCCGTGCTGCGTTCGATGATGGCCAGGGTCAGGCCGCTGGCTTCGGCAGCCGAATAGTCAGCTGGTTGCCTGCAGCGGGTCGCTGCCGATCTTGGACAGCAGGATCACCGCCTGGGTGCGGCTGTCGACGCCGAGCTTCTGCAGGATGGCGGAGACATGCGCCTTGATGGTCGCCTCGGAGACACCGAGTTCATAGGCGATCTGCTTGTTGAGCAGGCCCTCTGCCAGCATGCCGAGCACGCGGGTCTGTTGCGGGGTCAGTGCCTGCAGCCGCTTGATCAGGTCGGAAATCTCTGGATCGCGCTCGACGCCGAGGTCGACACCGACGGGTGCCGCGATGTCACCGGCAAGCACTGACTGCACGGCATCGCGGATTTCTTCCATGCTGGCCGATTTGGAGATGAAACCGGACGCGCCGAGATCGAGCGCGCGCCTGATAGTCGCCGGATCGTCATGCGCCGAGACCACGACCAGCGGCACCGCCGGATGGATGCCGCGCAGCGAGATCAGGCCGGAGAGGCCGCTGGCGCCCGGCATCGACAGGTCGAGCAGCACCAGGTCGACATCCTCGTTGGCCACGAGCAGCGCCTTGGCGCTCTCGAAATCACCGGCCTCGTGGATCGCGGCGACGTCGCCGATGCCGGCAAGCGCTTCACGCAACGCACCGCGAAACAGCGGGTGATCGTCGGCGATGACGAAAGAATAGCCTGACGGCAAATGTTCCTCCCCGAATCCCCCGATGATTTTCTGCTTTTTCCGGGATCAGATGAACGATTATGAGGGGCTGCGCGCTGTTTTCAAGCGGCAAAGCCAGCGCGCCGCGTTTTCCCTCCTTTGGACGCTCATGTCTTCTGCGAGTTGAGCTGGGCGCCGCCGCCATTGTCCTTGTCCATATCCTTGACGATGCCCATGAAGCCGCGCAGGAAGCGCTCCATGTAGCTCATGGTCTTATTGAAATCCTCCTCGCTCGGCAGTTTCGATTCGAGGCGGGCCGAGAGCGAGTGCTCGAGCTTGGTGACACGCTCGTCCATCGCCTTCATCGAGGTCTGCAGGCGATCGACCTCGTCCTGGAAAGCGGCGCGTTCGTCGGCCGCCATCTTGCAGACGAGTTGGCCGGAGCGCTCCTCGCAGATCGACATGGCGCCGGTCTGCGTGTCCATGCGGACATAGCCGTTATCAGACTTTTCCAGCCGGTAGCGGTCGGTTTCTTCGGAAAAGGCGGATGCCGCGACCAGCGAAACGAGTGCGGCGGGGATCAAGATGTGCTGCGGACGCATGTTGTTCCTCCATGGCCAAGGCCTGAAATATCGCATGTTTGCGCCGGAAATGGGGAAGACCCTTGGCGTGGCCTTTCCCGCGTGGCTGGTTCGGACTATAGCGCAACCATGTCTCAGATTATCTACAAGATAGCCCCGGAAGCGCCCTGGCGCGAGGCCGAAACAAATGGCCGCTTCACCGGCGCCCCGATCGACGTCGCCGACGGCTTCATCCATTTCTCCACGGCGGCGCAGGTCAGGGAAACGGCGGCAAAGCATTTCGCCGGCCAGACCGGCCTTCTGCTGGTCGCCATCGACGGCGCCAGCCTAGGCGCTGCGCTGAAATACGAGGTTTCGCGCGGCGGCGCGCTGTTTCCGCATCTTTACGGCGTGCTGGACCTGAAAGCCGTGCTGTGGGTCCGACCACTGCCGCTGGGCGCCGACGGCGCGCACCAGTTCCCGGCCCTGGAGGGCGAATGAGCGTGCTCGACCGGCTCGGCCAGAAGCTGCTGTTCACATTCGATCCGGAAACCGCGCATGGCCTGTCCATCGCGGCGCTGCGATGCGGCCTGCCGGTGACCGGGCGGCCGCCGAAAGACGACAGGCTGAAGGTCAGCGTCTGCGGCATCGACTTCCCCAATCCGCTCGGCATGGCGGCCGGCTACGACAAGAACGCCGAGGTGCCCGACGCACTGCTTGGCCTCGGCTTCGGTTTTGCAGAGGTCGGCACGGTCACGCCGCTGGCGCAGGCCGGCAACCCGAAGCCGCGCATCTTCCGGCTGACGGCGGATGAAGCGGTCATCAACCGGCTGGGCTTCAACAATGAAGGTCACGCGGCCGCCGAAAGACGCCTTGCCGCGCGCAAGGGACGTTCCGGCATTGTCGGCGTCAACATCGGCGCCAACAAGGACAGCATCGACCGCATCGGCGACTATGAGCGCGGCGTCGCCCGCCTTGCACCTTACGCCAGCTATCTGACGGTCAACATCTCCTCGCCCAATACGCCCGGCCTGCGCAACATGCAGGCGCGCGAGCAGCTCGGCGAGCTGCTGTCGCGCGTCATGGCCGCACGCGCCTCGGCAACAGCGCAGCCGCCGGTCTTCCTCAAGATCGCGCCGGACCTGGTCGAGGCCGAACTGGAGGACATCGCCGCGGAGGTTACCGAGAAGCGGATCGACGGCGTCATCGTCTCCAACACCACCATCTCCCGGCCCGCGTTGCGCAGCGGCGGCATCGCGCGCGAGACCGGCGGGCTGTCCGGCAAGCCATTATTCGAACGCTCGACCATCGTACTGGCCAGGATGCGCAAATTGCTCGGACCCGAGCTTGCCATCATCGGCGTCGGTGGCGTCGATTCCGCCGATACGGCGCTTGAAAAAATCCTTGCCGGAGCCGATCTCGTCCAGCTCTACACCAGCATGATCTATGCCGGCCCCGCACTGCCGGGCATGATCGTCGCCGGGATGGCACGCTTTGTCGAAACGTCGCGGCTCAAGTCCATTCGCGAATTGCGCGACGGCCATCTCGACCAATGGGCGACGAAGCCACTCAGCTGAACACCGTCCGCACCCGCAGCCGCAGAATGGCCAGCAGGCTGAAGCCGCGCGCGAGCAGGAAGACATGCAGCGCCGCCCACAGGCCATGATTGCCGAAGGCGGGCGCCAGGGTGAGCAGCGCGGCTACGAAAACCAGGAACGACAGCAGCATCATGTTGCGCATGTCGCGCGACCAGGTCGCGCCGATGAAGACGCCATCCATCTGGAACGCCAGCACACCGCTCAGCGCGGTGAACGCCGCCCACGGCAGGTAGATGTCGGCCACTGAACGGACCTCCTCCGACGTCGTGACGAGGGCGACCAGATTGGCCCCGGCCATCAGCAGCACGAGGGTCGCCGTCCCGGCCAGCCCGAACCCCCAGAACAGGGTCAGCCTGACGGCCTGACGGAAAGGGAGGGCCGCACGCGCGCCGACGGCACGGCCGGCAAGCTGTTCGGCGGCCGTGGCAAAACCGTCGAGGAAATAGCCGGCGACGAGGAAGAAATTCATCAGCACGGCATTGGCGGCAAGCGTCACCGTGCCGAACTGCGCACCCTGGCGGGTGAACAGCGCGAAGGCAGCAAGCAGCGAGAACGAGCGGATCATGATGTCGCGGTTGAGCGACAGCATGCGCAGGAAGGCGGCCATATCGAGCAGGCGATGGCGCGGCAAGGGCGGCGTCGCCCGGAAGCGCCTGACAACGATGGCGAGACCGAGCAGCATGGCAAGGAATTCACCGGTGACGGTCGCCCAGGCGACGCCGGCGACACCCCAGCCGAGTTTCAGACCAAGCAGGAAGCAGAGCGCGATGTTGATGCCGTTGAGGACCAATTGCAGGACCAGTCCGAGCCCGCCTTCGCCACGCCCCAAGACATAGCCGAGGATGGCATAGTTGATCAGCGAGAAGGGTGCGGCGAGCAGCCTGATGCGGATGTAGACGGCCATCGCCTCGCTGACGCGCGGTTCGGCACCCATGAATTTTTGCCCGGCGATGGCGACCAAAGGAGCAAGCGCGGCGAGGATAATGCCAGCGACGACCGCGATCAGCACGGCGCGCCAGAAGACAGCCTGCTCCTCCAGGGCGTCACCACGCCCGAAAGCCTGCGCGACGAGGCCGGTGGTTCCCGAACGCAGGAAATTGAAGGTGGTAAAGACGACGTCGAAAACAAGCGCCCCGGCCGCCAGGCCGCCGAGCAAGGCGGCGTCGCCGAACTGTCCGACCACCGCCGTATCGACCAGGCCGAGCAGCGGCGTCGTCAGATAGGCAAGCGTCATCGGCACAGCGATGGCGAGCACGGAACGGTTGGTGACGACAAAGGATCTCGCGTCGGCTGGGATTGCACCCTCGTCCAAAGGTCTTCTGCCTTGCTGTTTGCGGCTTGATCGAGCACCCGATGTGCCCCACTTTGCTCGCATCGCGCAATCATTCATCCGATAACGGCCAATCGATTCCCTGACCCTGGCGCGAGCCCTGATGCCTCTGCAGATCGTCCATCATCCCGACTATGACGCCGGCTTCGCCGTCAACCATCGCTTTCCCATGAGCAAGTACCCGTTGCTGATGGACGCGCTGCGGGCACGCGGACTGGCCGGCCCCAACGCGCTCAACACCGCCGAGCCAGCGCCGGCGTCATGGCTGAAGCTTGCCCACGCGGCGGACTATGTCGATCAGGTGCTCGCCTGCACGGTACCCGAAAAAATCGAGCGTGAGATCGGTTTTCCGGTCGGCCCCCGCGTCTCGCTGCGCGCGCAGCTTGCCACCGGCGGCACGGTGCTGGCGGCGCGGCTCGCCTTGCGGCACGGCATCGCCTGCAACACCGCCGGCGGCAGCCATCATGCGCGGCGCGCGCAAGGCGCCGGCTTCTGCACCTTCAACGATGTCGCCGTCGCCGCCTTGATGTTGCTGGCCGAAGGCACGGCACAAAAAATCCTGGTCGTCGATCTCGACGTGCATCAGGGCGACGGCACGGCCGACATTCTAGCGGGCGATCCGCGCGCATTCACTTTTTCCATGCATGGCGACCGCAACTACCCCGTGCGCAAGATCGCTTCCGACCTCGACATCGCACTGCCCGACGGCACGGGTGACGCCGCCTATCTCGAGAGGCTTGGCGGCATCCTGCCGGAGCTGACCGCCAAAGCACGCTGGGATATCGTGTTCTACAATGCCGGCGTCGACGTCCATGCCGAGGACCGGCTGGGCAGGCTGTCGCTGTCGGATGACGGTCTGCGCGCCCGCGACGAGGCGGTTATCCGCCACTTTCGCTTGCTCGGCATTCCTGTCTGCGGCGTCATCGGCGGCGGCTATTCGACCGATGTGGCGGCGCTGGCAGCGCGGCACGCCATCCTGTTCGAGGTGGCTTCGGATTATGCCTGACGGTTCATTTGCGGTAGCTGGCGATCCTGAGCAGGATGAAGGCCGGCACGACGATTGCCGCACCCAGCAGGATATAGCCAAGGAAACGGTCGATCGCGTGGAAGCCCAGGTTCCATAGGTCGATGAAGAACTTCTGGATGCCGTAGAGCACGTCCATCGGCGACCAGCCGAAGGCGTTCATGACCAGGCCGACGAGGAACGACACCACCAGCAGCTTCAGGATCACCCTGAGCGGCGAGTCGCCGAGGAAGCGTGTCAGTGCGGACAAGGCCTGTCTCCAGCTTCGGTCGCCCCGATTCGGGGCAGACCCAGAGATACGCACTCGCCGGCCGTCCATCAAGCCGGCGCGGTCTCCGCGTCGGGACGCCGATCCGCGGCAGGCGCGCAATTGGCGAGGTCATGGCGTGGCGCCGCATCCGCATGGAGCTGCCGGTTGGTTCGTGACGGGGCTTGCGGCGTCACGACGCATGGCGGAAAAGGCGGCCAGCCAACGGCTGCGGTCGATTCCGCTGGCTTATCTGTTTTCTAACCAATTGCCGCTATTCCCAATCAAATAGCGGGAGCCAGGCTTTTGGTGGAGACGGAGAACATCACCACGCGACGCGCCGTCATGTTGTCGGTGGTCGTCCCATGCTACAATGAACTGGACGGGGTGGCCGAACTTCACCGGCGGGTGACGGCCGCATGCTTGGAACACGGCCCTTCCTACGAGATCGTCCTGGTCATCGATGGCGCGACCGACGGCACGCGCGAAGCCATTTTCCAGCTGGCCGAAAAGGACGACCATGTCGTCGCCATCGACCTTGCCCGCAACTACGGCCACCAGATCGCGTTGAGCGCGGGGCTCGAATTCTGTCGCGGCCAGCGCATTCTCATTCTCGATGCCGACCTGCAGGATCCGCCGGAACTGCTCGGCGCGATGATGGCGAAGATGAACGAAGGCTTCGATGTCGTTTATGGCCAGCGGCTGACGCGCGACGGTGAAAGCTGGTTCAAGCTGGCCTCCGCCTCGATGTTCTATCGCCTGTTGGGCCGGATGGTCGACGTCGACATAGCGCCGAATTCCGGCGATTTCCGGCTGATGAGCCGCCGCGCGTTGGACCATCTCAACGCGATGCCTGAACGCTACAGGTTCATTCGCGGCATGGTGAGCTGGATCGGGCTCAAACAGGCGGCTTTCCCCTATGAAAGACACCGGCGCTTTGCCGGCACCACACACTATCCGTTGAAGAAGATGGTTCTCCTGGCGATCGACGCGATGACCAGCTTCTCCATCGCGCCGCTACGGTTCGCCTCGCTGCTCGGCATGATGTTCGGAGTTCTGGGGCTGGTCGTGCTCGGCTACACCCTGTTCGAATGGACCGCCGGAAACGTGCTGCCCGGCTGGACGAGCCTTGCCGCGATCATGCTGATCCTCGGCAGCGTCCAGCTCATGGTGCTTGGCATCTTCGGCGAGTATCTCGGGCGCATGTACATGGAGACAAAGCGGCGGCCGCTCTACTTCGTCAACGAGATCGTTTCGCGCAGCCAGGCAGCCGAGGACAAGGACCTGCCTGTCCATCGCCTGCAGGAGATGGCAAAGAGGGCCGCTCGTGCTTGAGGCGGAATTCGACCAGTTTGCGCGCGAGTATCAGGAACAGCATGCCGCGAGCATAAGGCTGAGCGGCGAAACGCCGGACTTCTTCGCCAAGTACAAGATCGACGACGTTGCCGCGACGCTGCGGCGGGCCGGTGTGAAACCGCGGCGGATACTCGACTTCGGCGCCGGCGTCGGCAATTCGCTCGGCCCTATGCGCAAAGCGTTTCCAGACAGCCAGATCGTCTTGCTCGATCCTTCGCGGGAATCGCTCGACATCGCCCGCAAGCGCCTTCCCGGCCAGGCCTCGTTCACGCATTTCGACGGCAAGACAATTCCGTTCGCCGACGGCAGCTTCGACCTGGCCTTCGCGGCTTGCGTCTTCCACCACATTCCCGAGGACCTGCAGGTCGGATTGCTCGCGGAGATCGGCAGGGTGCTGGCCGATGGCGGCAGCTTCTTTCTTTTCGAACACAATCCGTGGAACCCGCTGACCACCCACGCGGTGAGAAATTGCGCTTTCGACGAGAACGCGGTCTTGATCAACTCCCGCGATATGCGCAAGCGGATGGCCGCGGCGGGTCTTTCCAACACCCGGATCATCTACCGGATTTTCTTTCCCCGGCTGCTTGCCAGGCTGAGGCCGTTCGAGCGCTTCCTCACCAAGATTCCTGTCGGAGCCCAGTATTTTGCGCATGCGGTCAAGCCTGCCGTTTGACGATCCGAGGATGCTGCGATTTGGCGCCGTCGGTTTGTTGAACATGGCGCTGGGATACGCCGTCATCTTCATCCTGGCCGGGCTTGCGCTGGGCCTTGGCGACATCATTTCCAATGCCGCTGGCCTTCCCCTCGGCTTCTTCCCCAACCGCCAATGGACCTTCAGCCGTGGCTTTCGCCCTGGCGCGGTCTCGGCCCGTTTCGTGTTCGTCGGCGGTGCGGATGATCCCGATTGCTCGACCGGAGTGGACGCGAAATGGCCTGGAGCCGTTATATGAGCCAGGCGGCAGCAATCGTGCCGGCAACGCCCGCGCTCGAGGACGCACAGCGGGCCAGGTTGATATTCTGCCTGTTGGTTGCCTGCGTCATAGCGGCGGTGCTGGCTGCCTTTGCCGGCGCCCTGCTGCAGGATCCCGACAATTGGTGGCAAGTGAAGGTCGGACTGGATTTCCTGGCAAGCCGGACATTTCCGACGGCCGACCCCTACTCCCACACTTTTGCCGGCCAGCCATGGATCGCCAAGGAATGGCTTGGGCAAGTCCTGCTGGCGCTTGCCTACCAGGCGGGAGGCTGGAACGGGGTGGTCACGCTGATCATCGCCACGGTCGGCCTGACGGTCTTCCTGATGGGATGGTTTCTCAGCGGCTGGCTGAAGCCGATATTGGCGATAGCGCTGGCGTTCGTCGTGGCCTTCCTGATCGACCCGATCTATACGGCGCGCCCGCACGTCTTCACCTTGCCGATCATCGTCACCTGGACGGCGATGCTGTTTCGTGCGGCGCAAGAGGAGAAAACCCCGCAATGGTGGCTGCTTGTGCTTGTCGTGCTGTGGGCGAACCTGCACGCCACGTTCACCCTGGGCTTCGTCATCGCCGCCTTTGCCGGTCTCGATCTGCTGGCCCGCATCGGCCTGTCTAAACCCGTCCTCCTGACGAAATGGGTCGCGTTCGGCCTGCTCTTGCCACTGGTCAGCCTGATCCATCCCTATGGCGTGAAATCCATCCTGGCCACGCTCACCGTCGCCTATGGCAATGAGGCCGTGCCACTGATCCTCGAGTGGCGGCCCTTCAATGCTCAGGAACAGCCTCTCCAGGAAGTCGCGATGCTGGCGGCGCTTTTCGGGCTTTTGGTATCGCGGTTGCGAATTGGCTGGCCCAAGGCCCTGTTCATCATCTTCACCTTGCATATGTTCCTCGGCCACATGCGCTTCGTGTATCTGTTCTTCCTGCTGGCTCCGCTCGTGATCGCGGCCGAGGTCGCGCGGCAATACCCTTCGCTTTCAGCTCCCGCATGGCTGGCGGAAAAGCGCGACCGGCTGGAAAAATTCTTCGCCCGGCGGTTCTACCCGATCTGCGGCGCGGCAACCGTTCTGCTGGTCGGTGCGGCCTTGGCGCTTGACGGCGTGTATCAGGTCGCGCCGAGCCAGAAGACGTCGGCCAGCGGCGCGCTGGCATTCGCCGAAAGCCATCATCTGTCCGGCAACGTGCTGAATTCCTACAATTTCGGCGGCACGCTGATCTTCCACGGGATCAAAACCTTCATCGACGGACGGACGGACCAGCTGTTCCTGGGCGGCTTCACGAAGACCGATGACGAGATGGGGCACAGCAACGGCAAGCCGCTGCTCGAGGCCCAGCTGAAGAAATACGCCATACGCTGGGCGCTGTTGTCGACCGGCGACAGCCGCATTCCCTTCTTCGACGAACTGGGCTGGAAGCGCGCCTATTCGGACGATTACGCGGTGATCTACCTGCCCGGCGCCTGATCTGGCCGCGCCGGCTCGAGGCCCGCTTTGGCGATTGCCCCGAGGCATGCTGACATGATAACGAGGGCTCACGCGGGTATGATGTAATGGTAGCCTGTCAGCTTCCCAAGCTGAACGCGCGGGTTCGATTCCCGCTACCCGCTCCAGCTTACCCTACAAGGGTTCGAGGTTGATCCGGCACCCTTGGCCGAGAGCCAGTTTTACAGCAGGTTTTCGAGCACCCTGCGGTCCCAGATTTTGCGGCCAAGAAGCTGGACGGGTTTCGGCATTTTCCCGATGCGCGCGAGCTTGTCGAAGTGCGTCGGGCTGACACCGACGTAGGATGCTGCTTCCTTGCGATCGTAGCCACGGCGGACATCTGGGGAGAGAGGGTGTATGAGGCCGACAGTGATTGTCATGCGGAGGTCCTTCTGTTTGATGTAGCTATTACTATAGCAATCGCCGTTCGGGTTGTTTGAGGCAAACGAGAGATTCCGGCCAGCGAGGGTCGTCAACGACTCCGGGTGCGCGGCTTTCTAAGGACGGTCCGCTGAAGCCGCCGAGCATCCCCGGTCTGTTTTCGAATTCGCCCGCTACGCTAGGGCGGAGGACAAACCCGCCCTGCCAAGCTCCCGCAACTATTCGAGAACAGTGCCGCACCAGATTAGAATCGGTCGGTGGGCTAGGCTTCACGTCGAGGAGGCGCCGTAACTCTGAGTTACATTGATAAAATCAATCGCTTAGTTGATATTTTGTAACATTGTGTCGACCGCCGGAATGATCCCTGCCTCAATCATTTCGGAACGGCCTCTGCCCTGCGCCGCCTGATCGCTTCTGCGATAAACACTCGCGACAGTGCGTGGTAGAGCGGCTCGTGCGAGATCATTCGAGCGGTGCCGTAGCCCAGCATCGAGGCCAGCATCAGCGCGATGACGTTGTCGTGATTGCCGGTCATTTCCAGGATGATGACGAAGGCCGTCATTGGCGCCTGCACCACGCCGGCGAAATAGCCGGCCATGCCAAGCAGCGCGGCCGCGCCTGTGCTGGCGCCGAAGATCAGGCCAAGCGAACTGCCGATGCCCGCGCCAACCGCCAGCGAAGGCGCGAAGATGCCGCCGGGAATGCCCGAGACCATCGACAGCAGCCCGGCCAGGAACTTTTCGGCAAAAAAGAACCACGGCAGTGGCGTGCCTTCGACCGCGCCGCGTGCCTGCACGTAACCTGTGCCGAAGGTCAGCCCGCCCGACGCGATGCCGATCACCGCCACGGCAAGCCCGCACAAGGCTGCCACCAGCAAAGCGCGCTGCAACGGCTGGTGCGTGTGCCAGCGCCGGATCCACCGCGTCGCCTTCAAAGCCAGCAGCGAAAACATAGCACCGAAACCGCCGCCAATGACACCGCAGGCAATCACCAGCGGCCACTCGGCTGCAAACGAGATCGTTTCCTTCGAGACACCGAAATAGGTGTAGTTACCAAGCAGGCCGAGCGAGGCGAGACCGGCCAGGATTACCGCCGTCAGCACCAGCCCGTTGGTGCGCGCCTCGTAGGTGCGGCCCATCTCCTCGATGGCAAAGACGATGCCGGCCAGCGGTGTGTTGAAGGCGGCAGCGATGCCCGCGGCCGAGCCTGCCAGGATCAATCCGCGCGCCTGCGCCATGCCACCCCAGCGCGCCGCCTGCAGCATCAGCGATGCGCCGACCTGCACGGTCGGCCCCTCGCGGCCGATGGAAGCGCCACAGAACAGGCCGATGACGGTGAGCGCGATCTTGCCCATCACGAGCCGCAGCGACAGGATATGGCTCCGGTCGTCATCGTCGCGCAGGTGGCGGGCGGCGATAGCCTGCGGAATGCCGCTGCCTTGCGAGCCGGGAAAGAAGGCATGGGCCAGCCAGGCGCATAGCACGAAGCCGAGCGGCGTGACGATGAGCGGCAGATAGAAGCGCCGGCCGCCATCATCGCCGATCATGATGTGGAACAGCGCCTGCGCCTTGTCGGCCAGCACCGCGAACAGCACGCTGATGACACCGATCGAGACCGCACCGGCCCAGAACACCAGCCGCGGCTGCCAGACGCGCCGCGAGGCCCACATGGCGCGCGAACGCCGCAGCATGGGATGTTTTCGCGATGTGCCGGCCATGTCCGCCTCATGCAGGGGATGGGGATGTCGTCGACCTAACACAGTCCTTAGATCGATCAAGGCTACCTCCCGGCTTTTGGACGGGCGTGGTTGAGCATCACGACAACGTGTGCATGGATCGGGCGTCAGCGACCCGAGCGATCTCTCCAAGGGCGCCTGCTGCTAGGACAGTGAGGTTTTCCAATCATAGTCCCGGACTGCATTGGCAAACGCATCGATCGCCGGCGAGTGTGACCGCCCCGCGACGGAAACCAAGGACACTTCGCGGACGATTTCAGGGTCAACCACGGGCCGGTGACAAACGCCCGGCTGGCTGGCAGAGAATTCTGCCATGAAACAGACCCCCATTCCCGCCGCAACCATTGCCAGAATCCAATCCTCGCGCTCACTTCTATATGCGCTTTCGATCACTACGCCGAGGCTTCTGCAAAGCTCGTCAATGTGATCGCTATATTCGCAGTTGATGCGGTCGAGGTAGGCCTGCCCCTGGACGTCAGAAAGGTGAAGCGTGTTGCGCATTTCAAATGGGTGACCTGTCGAAAACGCGAGACCGAAACGCTCCGTATACACGGGTTGCACTTTCAGCTTGCGATCGAACGGTTCAGGACGAGCGACCAACGCAACGTCCAGCTTACCATCCAGCAGAAGCTGTCCCAGTTCGTTTGCCGCCCCCTCGATCACCGTTACTGCGATCCCAGGATGAAGGTCTCGGAATGCATTCAAAAAGCCTATGAAGCGCATAGGGCCAATTGTGCACATGACGCCGAGGGTCAGAGGCGCCTCTTCAAGCGTTAGAAAGCTCTTTGCAGTGCGCTTTGCACTTTCGGATCGCTTGAATACATCCTCAAGATGGGTCCGCATCAGGCAGCCGAAATCCGTCAGTTGGACGTGCCCTTTCTCGCGATGGAAAAGGTAACCGCCGAGGTCCCCCTCCAACTTCTGAATAGCGCGCGTCAAGGCTGGTTGGCCGACATGCACCAGCTCGGCCGCACGATGGAAGTTGAGCGTCTGGCAAGCGGCCAGAAAGTATCGGATTTCATGCATCTCCATGAGTGCCCCCGTCGATGCCTGGTTTTGATCGTTGCGATGAAAACTAGGCATTATCGGCTGATCCTATCCTTAGGTAAACTTCCCCAACTGGCCATGGTGAAATCGAACCTGCTGGTATCGGGAGATTTGCCATCGGTTCAGCGACAGGGATCTGGGCAGAGGAGGATGCCGATGTCGGAGCCAAATCAGGAGAAGCTGGACGCGTTGCTGGGAAGGATGGTCGGCGATCTCGGTGCGATCACAACCGGGGCGGCGGTGCTGCTGGGCGACAGGCTAGGCCTGTTTTCAGCGATGAGCCAGGGCGGAAAAATGACCGCCGCGCAGCTCGCCGCCAAGACTGACACTCAGGAACGGCTCGTGAGGGAATGGCTCTCGGCGCAAGCCGCTGCCGGTTATATCGAGTATGACGAAGCCACGGACAGCTTCTATCTCAGTCCCGAACAGGAACAGGTCTTCGTCAACGAGGACAGCCCCGCTTTCATGGCTGGCGCATTCGAGGTTGTATCGACTTTATGGCTGGACGAAGAAAAGGTCAGGCAAGCCTTCCGATCGGGCAAGGGATTGGGCTGGCACGATCATAGCACCTGCCTGTTCCGCGGCACCGAACGATTTTTCCGGCCGGGTTACAACGCCAATCTGATCGGGTCCTGGCTCCCCGCTCTCGACGGTGTCGTCGAGAAGCTGGAGCAAGGGGCCGACGTCGCCGATGTCGGATGTGGCCATGGCGCATCCACGGTGCTGATGGCCAAAGCATTCCCAAATTCACATTTTGTCGGCTTCGACTACCATGCTCCTTCAATCGAGCGGGCGCGGACGGCGGCCAAAGAGGCCGGCGTTGCCGGCAATGCCCGGTTCGAGGTGGCGACGGCAAAGGACTTTCCCGGCACCTACGATCTCATCGCGTTCTTCGACTGCCTGCATGATATGGGCGATCCGGCGGGCGCGGCCAAACATGTGCGTCACGCACTGAAGCCGGATGGCACGTGGATGATCGTCGAACCCTTCGCTAACGATCAGCTATCGGCAAATCTCAATCCGGTCGGCCGCATCTACTACGCCGCCTCAACCTTCATCTGCACGCCTGCATCCCTTTCGCAGGAGGTCGGCCTCGGCCTCGGTGCGCAGGCCGGCGAGGCAAAGCTACGCAAGGTTGTGGCCAATGGAGGGTTCACCCGTTTCCGCCGCGCCACAGAGACGCCCTTCAATATGGTCCTGGAAGCTCGGCCATAAGGCCGGCTCATCACTGATTGAACCGATCGGAGGAAACAATGACCGCCTACAACGTCGTTCGCTTTCGAACCAAGCCCGGCAAAGAAAGGGCTTTTGTCGAAGCGCATGAGAAGGTCTCCCTCAAGGCCAAGGGATTTATCAAAGGCGCCTTGATCAAGACTGGCGAGCGCACTTTCTGCGTGATCGGTGAGTGGAAAGACATGGACAGTCTCGCGGCGGCTCGTCCGCAGATGATCGGCCTTCTGGATACAATGCGCGATCTGCTTGAAGATCTTGGCGGCGAGCTTGGTCTCACGGACCCCGTTTCAGGGCCGGTCGTTGCGGAGGTGAAGTGACGACGCACCGCACGCCATAGATCGGCGAGCGACGGTTGAGGGGCATAACCTCAATTCGAAGCCCGCTCAAAGCTCATTGGTGAACTGGTGCCGGCGGAACACGGATCTTGACGAAGCCTCAACCAGCATTCGAACTTTTTCGCCGGTTGATGCATCTTTCAGTCCATGGGCTACGAAACTCATATCCTGCCGCATGATGCCGAACTGGCCCTTGCTGCTCAAGGTGGCGATTGTCGTTGCCTCGGTCTGCTGCTGGAACGCCATCGCGCGCGGCTCTACGCGACAGCGCTGAACATGCTCGGTTATGGGTCGGACGCCGAAGATGCCGTGCATGAGACTTTCCTGATCGCGCTAAGGCGCATCGGTGAACTCAAGGATCCGCAAGCCGTCGCTGGCTGGCTTCGAACCGTGCTGCACCGCTGTTGCCTGCAACAATTGCGTCGAAGACGACGCGAGATCTTGACCGCCGACATTCCCGACCGCCCGGACGAACGCGCGAGCATCGAGGAAAAGCTGGAGAAGACCGCGCTTCGCGAATGGGTTTGGGACGCCTTACGCAAACTTCCCGAGCCGCTGCAGGCTACCGCCATGTTGCGGTATTTCGGCAGCTATCAGTCCTACGAGGAACTGGCCGCCATTCTGGCCGTCCCGATCGGGACGGTTCGCAGCCGCTTGTCAGAAGCCAAACGCAAGCTGGCCGAGATGCTGCTTGAAACGGCAGGCCTGGTCGACGCAGACGCTCGCTCGCAGTCTCGCTCGCGCCAACAATTTTATTTCGAAATCTTCAACGGACTCAACCGGCACGGCGAGCGTGACCGCTTCCTCGGGCACTTTGCGGAAGACCTTCACCTGGTGCGTGGATCAAGCGAACCGGTGTTGGGTCGCTCATTCCTTGCTGGGGAAGTCGACTCCGACACGGAAGCCGGCGTCCGCCTCGAACCGCAGCGCATTCTCAGCGCCAGCCACGTCACCGTCATCGAGGGGCGGTTCATCAATCCGCCCGAAGACCCATTCCACTGCCCGCCTGGCGTCGTCCTGGTGATCTTTCAGCGAGACGGCAAGGCCCGACGCTTGCATCTTCATCTTTCGCCGCGTCCACCCAGAAACGAGGATGATTGATCGAACTTTTTCTCCCGTCCGTGACTCCTTAGAGCACGCGGCCATCACAGGCGCCGACTCAAATGGTTCCACAGAGGAGAGAGATCATGTCCGCCTTCATAGTTCCCCATGTTGCTTCCAGCGCGCACCACGGCAAGCTCGGACGGCGCCGGTCGCGATGCTTCCTTCAAACGGCGTTCGCATCGACGCTCGTCTGCGCCACATTGTTGTCATCGGGCTCAGGCGGGGCCGGTCAAGCCGAGGTCGACGCCACCTACAAGGACATCGAGCGGACGCTCGGCTCGGTGCCCAGCTTTCTCCATAAAGTTTCGAAAGCAGCGCTGCCGGGCGCCTGGGCCGAGGTGAAGGCTCTGCAGTTCTCGAGCGAAACCGCCCTGCCGCCAAAGGTCAAGGCTTTGATCTCACTCGCCGTCTCGGCCCAGATTCCTTGCCAATATTGCATCTGGGAGGACACCGAGAGCGCAAAACAGGCGGGCGCAACGGAGGACGAGATCGAGGAGGCCGTGGCTATCGCCGCTCTGTCACGCCACTGGAGCACCATCTTCAACGGCATGCAGGTCGATTTCGAAACCTTCAAGAAGGACCTCGGTGGCGACGCCCAGGCGGCCGCGCCTGCCAAGTAGGCGAACCCTACCGGCACGTTCTCGGGATCAGGGCCAGATGGCCGCAACTGTCGTCGCCATCTGCGGACCCGATACAGTGAGTGGAATTCTAATTTTACAGGGAGGTAAAGATGCCAATAGTCTTCGGAGAACCCGTCAGCACAGTCAGAGATATCGTGTCCGTTCTAAAGAGACACGGCGACGCGGTGCGTGGCACCTATCGTGCCCGCTACCGCTTCGATCCGCAATCGAGCGACCCTTATACAACACCGCTCCTGGAGCGACCGGCGAGCCTCAAGGACAATTCGCCGACCGCCGTCTTTCCCTGGGAGCAGATCTTTGCCGCAGCGGCCGTGTGTGCCGGCTCGGACTATCCGATGCTGGCAGCGCATGCAGGGGTCGATCTGCGTTCAGTCGATTTCGTCGCGGAAGGCGTGTTCGACCCGCGCGGCGAGTTCGACGGACTCGATGGGCTCAAGGCGCCTACGGACGCGCGCCATTGCTATGTGTCCCTTCATCTCAGCGCGACCGTGTGTTCTTCGGCGCCGCGCGCCGATCTGGAGAAGATTCATGAGCGCGCGATCTCCCACAACATGGTGCTCGGCGCCCTCAGGGGAATCCCCATGACAAGCGAACTGGTGGTTGAGCAGGCGTGATCATAGTCGGTAGTTTGCCCACGGCTCCAATACCGGTCGAGCTCTAGCTAAGCGAAAAAGGGCCATGTGCTTGTGTCCAGGCTGGCACGCACGCGCAATTCCTATGGGATGGGAGGTGCCGACCCACCCGGTCACATTGTTCCATGTTCCGGATCATATTTCATGGGGCCTTTTGTCGTCAGCAATGCTCGCCTAATGTCGGCCGCTGGTGCCCAGGAACTTGCTTAGTAGGCCCTCAGCACCACAGGCCGTTTCGCCGGTGCGCTTCCACCTGATGTCAAAATCCGCGGCCCCCTGCCGGTAGTATCTGAACAGGGGATCACTTTGACCAAGGCGTTCGTATTTGTTGGCCAGGCGCAGATACTCGACGGGATCTGTAACCCACAGGCTGTGGCATTTGCTCAGCGCTGCCGACTCGGAGCCAAATTGAAAGGCGTTGTATTGGTCGATGGTCCTACCTTGAGCCCCGGCTACTAACCAAAAAGAAATGGCGAAAATTGTTTCGCGGACCATGACCAGAACCCTTCTGGCCCGAAAATAGGGCGGTGAACCGCCGCCAGCCAGATCGAGTCCTGCCTGGCGCGTTGGCGGTCACGTGTTCGTGATGGCGTAACGATACGGCCAGAATTTGCGAACTCAAAAAGGGCGATTGTGCCCAAAATGGGAGTAAGTGAATGAAATCGATCAAGCTCGTTGCCATTGTCGGCCTCCTCGGTCTTTCCGCCTCGCAGGCTCTTGCCGAAGACACGATGGGCAAAATGTCGATGATGAAGGGCGGTGAAGTGACGGCAATCATGCCCGATGGGCACATGGGAACGATGATGCCGGATGCAAAGATGAGCGCTGAAATGATGAAGATGGCCAAGCCGATAAAGCACTGCATGATGATGATGACTGACGCCAAAGGCAAAGCCTACATGATCGACACGTCCACCAAGAAGGCTCAGGCTGAATGTGAAAAAATGGCGATGTGACAGTTGCCGCACTGACGAACCCGCCGGTTGGAGCCGGCGGGCATCGCGAGGGCCTCGTGCCCCGGTTTTGTGCTGCCACCACCCCTCCGCCTTTGCCTCGGCCTCTTGTTGCGTTAGCATAGTCGCAAATTAGCTATGCCTGACGAATCGGATTTCGCTGAGGGGGCGAAAATTCATGGAAATGCAGCAGGTCCGCTATTTTCTGGCCCTGTCCAGCACGCTGAACTTCACCAGGGCGGCCGAAGAGTGCAACGTCACCCAACCTGCCCTGACGCGCGCGATCAAGACGCTTGAGGAAGAGTTGGGTGGAGAGCTCCTTCGGCGCGAACGCCAGCACTCACACCTGACCGAACTCGGGCGGCGCATGCTGCCCCTGCTGCAGCAATGCTACGATGCCGCCACTTCCGCCAAGTCGCTCGCCAAGGCTGTGCAAAGCAGCGACGTGGCGCCTCTCAACGTAACAATTTCCAACAGCGTCAACATTGCACTGCTGGTATCACCGTTCACGGAGCTTTTCCGGGCCTATCCCGGAGTCCATCTCAAGATCAACCGCGGCTCGCCAACTGCCGTCGTCGAGGCTCTCAAGAATGGCGAGGTGGAGCTTGCCGTTGCCGGGCCCCTGGGGCAGGCCTGGGACCGGCTCGACACATGGCCACTCTTCCAGGAGGGCATTGAGCTTGTCGTAAATTCCGATCATCCACTTGCCCGTCGCAACGAGGCCGATGTCGCATTGAGCCAGTTGGCCGGGGAGCCTGTGCTCAGCCGAATCGATTGGGAAACGAGCGAGGACCTGTCGCGCTGCCTCGCCGCGAAGGGCCTGACGCCTCGCACCGCGCATGAAGTCGAGACCGACCACGACCTGCTGGCGCTGCTGGAGGCCAACGCCGGTGTGGGCTTCGTCTCCGTGACGGCACCGCGGACGCCAAACATCCGCAGACTCAAGCTTCGTGACGTCGATATCTCCCGAGTCGTCTCCGTCTACGCGGTCGCTGGCCGACACCGTTCGCCCGTGGCCACTACGCTACTCAACCTGTTGCGGTCGACGGATTGGTCGTCTTTTGGCGTCAGCGAGCCCGTCTGAGCGCATTGATCAGGTCGTCGATCTCCATGCGCCGGCGGTAGTCGGGATCGACGAAGCGATCGGTGATTATCCCGTTCGTTCCAACGATGAAGGTTGCCGGGATTGGGAGGAACCAGCTGCTGTTGCCCTGATAGTTGGGGAGATCAAGGCCAAGGCCCATCAGCCGCTCCATCTCCGCTCCGACCCAGATCGCGAGGTTGAGGGACAGCGCATAGCCATTGTCCATATCGGTCAGGAAGGGGAACGTCGCTCCCACTGCAGCCTTCATCGCCATCGCGAATCTGCGCCGCTCGGGCATGATCACCACGACCTGGCCGCCCAGGGCGGCAATCTCGTGCTGGGCTTCGACGATGCCAACCGCATTCAACCGGCAATAGGGGCACCAATGGCCGCGCTGGAAGGTGATCACCGCTGGCCCGCGGTCCAACACGTTGGCCAAACTGACCAGCTTGCCCTCGTCGTCAGGCAGCAGGAACCCCGGCATGAGGTCGCCTGGCTCAGGCGCCATGGCGCCTGCCCCTTGTTTCTCCAGACGTGCCACCAGGCGGTCCACTGCATCGGCGAAATCCGCGTTCAGGCGACGCACCGCAGCGGCAATCACTGCCAACCGTTCGTTCAGGGACGCATCAAGTTCAATGGCAGCCTGGACGGACTGTTCAAATGTCATTGCCTCGTCGTCGGCGGCCATCTCTGCACTTTCATGGATTGCGTGCACCCTACCATTGCAGCCCCTCTGCTAGGGTTATGCTTTCCTTGCATCGTTTCGATGCCCAACATGCATCGAGGCGTGCGGGGTTCGTATTCTGTTCGCAGCCTCCCCTCAATTCGTTACATCATGTTCCTGATATCCGAAGAGAAGGTCGGGAAGCCGTAGACCATGTCGGATAACTGCGATGCCGTGATGCCGTGTTTCATGGCAAGCGTGAACAGATGGATCAGCTCTTCGCCGGCGTGGCCCACCATGTGGGCGCCAACGATCCTGTCTGTGGTTTCCTCGACGAGGATCTTCGACCACGCCACTGTCTCGGCATACGTCCTGGCGGACAGCCAGCCCAGCATATCGTTCACATGGACCTTTACGCCAACGCCTTGCTCTTTCGCCTTGGCCTCGGTCAGCCCGACGCTGGCCAAGGCGGGGACCGTGTAGAGAGCCGCCGGTATCTGGCCATAGTGCGGTCGGTGTCGCGGTCCATCGACGATATTGCGGCCAACGATGCCGCCCTCGTAAGTCGCGACAGGTGAGAGCTGCGGAGAATTCCATACCGCGTCGCCGCAGACATAGACGTCCGGGTTCGACCGCGACCGTAGATGATCGTCGATCTCGATACGGCCTTCGCGATGCACGACAACGCCGGCACCAAGATCAAGCCCCTCGACATTGGCCACACGCCCGGCGCAATTCACAACCCTGTCCGCGTCCAATGCGTGCTCGACGCCATCCGCCGCAAAGGTGACGCGCAATCGTCCTTCGGCCTTCTCGATCTTCTTGATCCAGGCAAGCGTGCGGACTCGAATGCCTATGCGTTCGCTCTCGCTGCGGATCTGGGCCACGGCATCGGCGTCGAATACTCCCAGCAGATGTGGCAATGCTTCGAGAATCGTCACGTCTACGCCGGCGCGCGCATAAACGTGGCCCAGTTCGAAGGCAATGACGCCGCCGCCGACGAAGACGACGGCGTGAGGAAGCACCGGGTCATTCAGGACATCGTCGGAAATCGTCAGGTGCTCGGCGCCAGGAATTGATAGTGGACGCGGCTTCGAACCGGTTGCGATGACAATGTTCCTGGCTTCGAGCTCGCGGCCGTCGACACTGATGGCATTGCTGCCGATGAAAGCGGCCTCCCCAACGATGACATCGACACCGCGCTTGGCCATCAATCCGGACAGCCGGGACGGAATGTCATCGATAATGTCTTTTTCGCGCTCGATCAGGGCTCGCCAGTCGAGCCTCGGCTTGCCGATCGTGATCCCGTGCCGATCAGCCCGTTCGATCTCGTGGAGCGCATGGGCCGCCGCTACGAGCACCTTCTTCGGTGTGCATCCACGATTGGGGCAAGTGCCCCCGAGGTCGCGTGCCTCGATCATGGCCACCGACAGCCCCGCAGCACGAGTAGCAACCGTCACGCCCATCCCGGCATTGCCGCCGCCGAGGATTACGACATCATACTTTTTCATCGCGCCGCCTGTCTATGTTCAATGAAGCTTGATCCGAGGCCTGGTGCGCCTCGCGACCATCTCGCCAATCGAGTCCAGGGCGGTTTTCACGAGGCCGTGCACCGCCTTGAGATGCAACTTGTAGAGAGAGCGATACATCAGCCGGGCGAGCAGACCTTCGATCTTCAGACCGCCGATCAGGCTGCCAAACGAGCCGTAATCGGCGAGTGAAACAAGGGATCCGTAGTCGCGGTAACGGAAAGCCGGTGCGGCCCGTCCCCCGAGACGCGCTGCTACCACCTTGACGAGGTGATCAGCCTGCTGGTGGGCCGTCTGAGCGCGCGGTGGCAATGGGCTGTCATAGCCGGGCAGAACACAGCTTGCGCAGTCGCCGATCGCAAACACGTTTTCGTCCCCTCTGGCTTGCAGTGTCTCATCCACGACCAGACGGTTGATGCGGTCCGTTTCGAGGCCATCAAGCTTTTTCAGGAAATCCGGGGCCTTGATCCCGGCGGACCAGACGACGAGCTCGGCTGGCACAAACAATTTCTCACCAAGCCTGATGCCTTCCTCGGTCACTTCGGTGACCCTGATCCCGCACCGTATCTGGACGCCCAGATCAACAAGCAGACGTGCCGAAGCGCGTGCCAGGTGTTCCGGCAAAGCCGGCAAGATGCGCGGCCCTGCCTCGATGAGGGTGATGCGGATCAGCCTTTCAAAATCGATGTTGTCGAGGTTGTGCGATGCGATCTCCCGCATCGACTTATGCAATTCCGCAGCAAGTTCGACGCCGGTGGCGCCTGCGCCAACGATGACGCAATGGAGCTGACCCGGCGACAGTTGCTCGTATTGCGCATTGGCGCGCAAGCACGCGTCTATCATGCGCTTGTTGAACCGGGCGGCCTGTTCGGCCGTATCGAGCGCGATTGCGTGGCGAGCCGCCCCTGGCGTGCCGAAGTCGTTGCTGACGCTGCCTACGGCCAGCACCAGGGTGTCATAGCCCAGCACACGCGGCGGTATGATCTGCCTTCCATCGTCGTCGAAGCTGGGCGCGACAAAGACCTGGCGCCTGGAGCGATCAAGACCGACAACTTCACCGATGCGATATCGATAGTGGTGGCGGCTGGCATGAGCGATGTATTCCACCGCATCGCTCGACGCGCCCAGGGCGCCGGATGCCACCTCGTGCAGAAGTGGCTTCCAGATGTGGGTGCGATTGCGGTCGACGAGCGTGACGGAAAGTCGCCGTTTGCCGAACTTCCGGCCGAGGCGCGTTGCCAATTCCAGTCCGCCCGCGCCGCCACCGACAATGACCACGCGATGAAGCGAGCTGTCCACATGCGATGGAGTTTCCGGTATCGCGCGGAAAAGCGCGGCGTTGTTGGCGAGCACGGCTTCTGGAACCAGCCGCATTCCCGGAGTGATGATCTGCATCTGTATTTTCCGTCTGTTTGCTCGGCCTCGCCGCGCTCGAACAATTCACTCTTGCGATTCGTGGATGACGATGCCCTGCAGCATGTCGACGTCGCATTCCCAGGGCTTCTCCGCGAGGACGCGCTGCCCATGCTCGTATCCCGCCTGCCAGCGTGTGCGGATGCCTGAGCGGGTGAAGTCGATGTCCTTGGTGTGGTCCTCGCCGTCGAGGCGTGGTGAAAGCAGTCGAACGAGGTGCATGACCGAGGGACAGCCATAGGACGCAAGTTCCTTGAACATCGGATCCTCGCGCCGCTCCTCGGGAACCAGCCTTCCCATTTCGCGCACGACGTGGCGCAGACGATGCAGTTGCTCCTGCCGCGCCACGTGGCTCCGGCCCCGGCTGGCGTATTGGAGGTCCTTCTGCCGCCCCATGACCTGCCAGATCGATTTCGGCTCGGTGGCGCGGGGCTGCCACATGTTCACGGCAAAGATCAGCGCGTCGCGCCGAGGACGCGCGTCCAGCACGACCTCGATTGGCGTGTTCGAATAGATACCCCCATCCCAATAGGGCTCGCCGTCGATACAGACCGCCGGAAACGCCGGCGGCAAGGCGCCCGAGGCCATGATATGCGCCGCTGACAGCGTCATCTCACGGGTGTCGAAGTATTTGAGTTCGCTGGTGTTGACGTTGACCGCCCCGACTGTCAGCCGCGTATGGCGCCGGTTGAGATAGTCGAAGTCGATCAGCTCATTCAGCGTCCTCTTGAGAGGATCGGTGGTGTAGTAGGAGGCGTTTTCGACACCCACTTCGCGGTTCACCCCAAACATGGCGCTTGGGTTCGGCTCAAAGAAGCCTGGGATGCCACGCATCACCGTGCCCATGTTGGCAAAGATGTTGCTTGGAACCATCATCCGGAAAAACTCGTCGAGTGGGCTGCTCCGGCTGACGCTGTCCCAGAATTCCTGAAGCCTCGGCAACCGATCCTTCGGCTCGTTTCCCGCGATCAGCGCGGCGTTGATGGCGCCGATCGACGTGCCGATGACCCAATCCGGTTCAATCCCACCTTCGACGACCGCCTGGTAGACACCCGCCTGGTAGGCTCCAAGGGCGCCACCACCCTGCAGCACCAATACGGTCTGGCGATGGACCGAACCATCAGCCTGATGGCCGATCTCTGGCATAGGATCCGAAGTTGAGTGATTTCGGGTGATCTTGTTCATGGCCTTTTTTGCTCCTCGTTGCCGAATTCAATGGGCTGTCCAGCCGCCTTCGATCGGCATGATGGCGCCGGTGATCGATGCTGCATCGTCTGAAGCCAGGAACAGGCAGAGCGCCGCGACCTGGCCAACAGTCACAAACTGCTTGGTCGGTTGGGCAGCCAGGAGCACATCCTTGATCACCTGCTGTTCGGTGATTCCACGGGCCTTGGCCGTGTCCGGGATCTGCTTCTCGACAAGCGGGGTCAGCACATATCCTGGACAAACCGCATTGACGGTGATGCCCTGCTCGGCAACCTCCAGCGCGACTGTCTTGGTCAAGCCGGCGACCCCGTGCTTGGCGGCGACGTAGGCGGACTTGTATGGCGAGGCGACGAGGGCATGGGCTGAGGCGACGTTGATGATGCGACCCCATTTGCGCGCTTTCATCGCCTGCAAGGCACGCCGGATCGTGTAGAACGACGACATCAGATCGATCGCCACAACCGCCTCCCATTTCTCAATCGGGAAGTCGTCGATCGGCGCGACATGCTGAATGCCGGCATTGTTGACGAGGATGTCGACCGCGCCGAACTCGGCTATTGCCTTGTCCATCATCGCGGTGATCGCATCGCCCTTGCTCATGTCCGCATTGTCGTAGCGAACGGTCACCTTATGGTCGGCGGCAAGCTTCGCGCGCAGCTGTTCGATCTCATCGGCATCGCCGAAACCATTTAGAACGATGTTGCAGCCCTTGGCCGCGAAGGCTTCGGCGATGCCTTGGCCGATGCCGCTGGTCGAGCCGGTAATCAGTGCTGTCTTCCCTTTGAGCATCGTCGTTTCCTTCGGTTGGGACCGCGGGCCGAATTGGCCGACAAACGGCTGTGAGCAACAGGCTTGCGCGCCCAGGTCTCGTGTTGTGGACCAAGTATGGCGGGCGGCTCGAAGCAGCGGAAATGCCGTTGAGACATGGATTCGATAGCCGACAGTCAGATTCATTAGCTCGAGGCCGGCGAAGCCTTCAAACCGGCCGCCTTGGCTTGTTTGACGTTGGGGCAACTAGTAAGATCACGCCGCAACGCGGGTTGTGCCGTATGCATGCCCGCTGGGGGAGCGTGCAGTGGAAATCAGCCAGGTCAGATATTTCTTGGCCGTCGCGAAGGAATTGAACTTCACCCGGGCGGCGGAGGAGTGCAACGTCACGCAGCCAGCGCTTTCACGCGCCATCAAGCTGCTTGAGGATGAATTTGGCGGGGCGCTTTTTCATCGAGAGCGACGCTTCACCCACCTCACGGAACTCGGCCGCATGGTCGAGACCTATCTCGAGGGTGTTTTCGAGAACTCTCGCCAGGCAAAGCAGATAGCCGAGCAGTATGTGCATATGAAGAAGACCCCGCTCAGGGTCGGCATCATGAGCACGATAGCTCCGGACGAGATCATCGAGCTCATCTCGTCCGTCCGCGCCCATCACCCGGGTGTGGAGCTTCATCTTTGTGACGCCGACGCGTCGAATTTGCGGCGGCGACTGCTCGAGGGTGATCTGGAGGCAGCCATCTACGCATTACCGTCGAACGTGCCCGACGAGGAAGTCCACTCCCTGCCGCTCTTTCGCGAGCAGATGGTGATGGCCGTCCATCTGACACATCGCCTCGCCAACCAGCGCAGTGTGCGAGTGAAGGACATGAGCAATGAAAGCTACATCCACCGCAACAACTGTGAATTTGCCGGCTATGCTGATGCCATTCTTTCCGAGCAGGGCGTCACCGTCAGCCCTGTTTACTGGAGCGATCGGGACGATTGGACGCTCGCGATGATCGCCGCCGGACTTGGCTTCGGTTTCATGCCCGAGCATACCGCCAAACATCCGGGAGTGGTGGCCTTGCCGATCACCGACCCGGAGTTCTGGCGCGAGGTCAATCTCGTCACCGTGCGCGGCCGCAGGCATTCGCCAGCGGTTGGTGCGCTGGTGCGCGAAGCCACGCAGAAAAGGTGGTTCGGCGAGCTTGCGAAGGCCTTGTCCGCCGCCGAGTAGGCTTGCCGCGACGAGTGACCGACGTCGCATACCTGGACGGCGGATCTCCGACACGTCATTCGTGCTCAGTTCTTTTTGATCGTCGAGGTGACGGATTGGATGACTTCGGTCGCCATCTTGAACTGCGCCTCGCGGTCGGTGATGCCATGTCGCTTGGCGATCCAGTCGAAATCGCTATAGGCGGCAAAAACCGCACCATCAGCGGTCTGGTAGACGAGGACACGCACCGGCCAATCAAGCCCGGCTTCCGGATTTGACGTGATGAAGGTCGTGCCCAGTGCCGGATTGCCAAACATCACCAGCCGCGACGGCCTGACATCGTTGCCTGCATCCTTGCCAAGCCTTGCCTGGTCGATGACGCCAAAGAACTTGATGCCTTTCTTGAGAACATCCTTCTTGATGCGGGCGACGGTTTCTGCGACGGAATAGTCGCTCTTCACGGTGACGACACCGTCCGAAGCGACGGCTGGGAGGACGATCGCCATCAATATGGCGCCGCTGGCGATCAATGTTTTCAGGGTGTTGGTCATCTCAGTCTCCTTTGTTGGATAGTTAAATTCTCGGTCGTTTGGTCTCATGCCTTTGGAGTTTGCAGCACACGGGCGATCACGATCGCGCCGGCGAGGATCGCGACGAGCACTGCCACACATGCGGTCCAGCTGATCCGGTCGTAGACCTGTCCGATGACAAAGCTGCCGGCGAGCCCGCCCGCATAATAGGACGCAAGGTAGATGCCGCTTGCGGCGGCGCGGTCTCGCGAGGCAGTTCGGCTGACATGTCCTGTCGCTATCGCCTGCGCCAGGAAGGTGCCAATGGCGACCAGGGCCATCCCGCCGAGAACAATGGGAAGACGGGTTGTGAGCAGCAAAAGCAAACCCAGGATCGCGAGCGCAAGCGTTGCGCCAATGCCCATCCTTGGGCCGAGGCCCGTAGCGACGCGCCCAGCGAGCGGCGTGGTCAGCATGGAAGGCAAGAACACGAAATACACCAGCCCCAGCGCCATCGGCGACAGTGATAGCGGAGTGGCGACGAGCTGGAAGTTCACATAGGTGAAAGTGCCGATGAAGACGAAAAGGATCAGGAAGCCTATCGCGAAACAGGCGCGCAGCTCGGCGTTACCCAGCGGGCCCTTCCAGGCCGCGCGGGCAGACTCGCCTACCGCGTCGGCGCGCATCATTGCGGATGTCTTCTGCAGCGTGAACCAGACAAGAGCAGCACCAATCAGATTGAGGGCGGCGAAGGTCAGGAAGTTGGTGGAGATGCCGAACGTATCGGCGACGGCTGCCGACATGAGCCGCCCGAAGAAGTTGCTGGCGACATTGCCTGTCACATAGGCCGCAAGCGCACTCGTCGTCTGCCGCGTGGAAAAATGCTCGGCGAGGTAGGCCATCGTCAGCGTGAATGCCGTCGACATGCACAAGCCTTGGGCAACACGCAGCAAGGCGAAGACCAAGATACTGTCGGTCTGCGATAAAAGCGTCGTCGGGATCGCCAGCACCGCAAGGCTGATCCAGATGCCATTGCGGCGATCGAGGTTTCTGCCAAAGAGCGCAACCGCGATCCCCGCCACCGCCATGCCGAAGGTGCTGGCGTTGACGGCAAAGCCCATTGTCGCGCGGCTGACGCCGAATTTGATCACCAGCGAAGGCAGGATGGCCTGGGTGGCGAACAGATCGACAAGCGTGAGAAAGGCGATCAGGGCAATCAGGCCGAAGCGCCAGCTGTCTGCGGCAACCATGCGGAGCCGCGTCGGTTCAGTCTGCTCACTGGTCGTCATGACGGGGCTCCGTGTCACACGTCCCCAGGCGATCGCCTGAGGACGCACTTTCAGTTGCTGATGCTGGACTGCTCACCGCGAAGCGCGGGTTACATCATGTGGTCGTCGTGCATTGCCGGCGGCAGGACGTCGGCCGAATAGAGCACCGCGGGCACCTTGCCGTTGTTCTTCCACCAATGGGCGAGCTGGCCGAACTCGGCGGTGACGTCGCCTGCCGGATGCTCGATGCCGACCTTGCAGGTGCTGCGATATTCGGTGATCGATCCTTCGACGATCAGGATATTGGCCGGGCGAACGTTGTGTTCATGCCACGGCACAACACCGCCGGGCTGAACGACGAGCTTGCGAAGACGCAGCATGTTGCCTTTCCACGCTTCGCCCTTGCTGCTCAGATCGATCGCGGAGAGAACCGTGTCGACAACGCCAACCGGCTTGCCGGGATGTTCCTGGATGTCGGTCGTTGCCGCCTGACCGGCAGGGCAGTCGCCTGCGAAGGCCGGAGCAGCCGAAAATACGGCAGTTGCGGCCAGCAGCCCGACTGCAAACGCGAGGTTGAGTTTCTTGGTAGCCATCTTGTATTTCTCCTTTGTCGGTGCCCAAACGCGGGAGGCGGGGCATGGGAAGGAGAGTGATCGGAGCAGCAGGAAAAGAGAAATGCTGACTGGCTCTCAAATCGATACCTGAAAACTATCGTGGATCACTGCAGCTGTGCGAGGGTGCGTGACACTATATGTCTCGCGACACCGGATTTTCTTCGATTTTTGCTTTCAGGCCGCGGTCCTGCGGATCGCTTGAGGGATGGCGCTTTCCGGCCAGCCATGCGCCTTGACGCTGTTGACGAAGGCCGATGCCGCTGGCGAGAACCTACGCCCCGCGACAACGACCAGGGACACTTCCCGCCAGACTTCGGGATCGATGACGGGCCGGACCTGCAAGCCCGGGATCACGGCGCTGAATTCCGGGATGAAGCAGATTCCCAATCCGCCTGAAACCATGTTCTGGATCCAGTCTTCCCGTTCGCTGGCGTAGGAGATCCTGAGCTTCACGCCGCGGTCGGTGCACAGTCCGGCGAGGTGATCGCGATACTCACAGTTGAGCCGCCTGAGATAGTTTTCACCGTCGAGCTCGGAGATGGCGACGTTGTCGTTGCGAGCCAGCCGATGGCCGTTCGGAAAGGCCAGGACAAAGCGTTCGCGATAAAGCGGGGTTACGTCGAACCGGTCTGGAAAGCTGTTGCTCGACGCCATGATGGCGACGTCGATTTCCCCTGATTCAAGCAGTTGGGAGAGCGACGCCGGCACACCCTCGACCAGTTGAAGCTGGATACCTTGCTGACGTCGGTTGAAGTCGGCCAGCAGGCCCGTAAAGCGGCGCGGACCGATGGTGCACATGACGCCAACTTTGAGGTTGGCGTTTTCCAGGCACAAGAACCTCGACGCTTCCTGTCGCACACCGGTCAGCTCGTCGAGTATCTGCTGGAAACGCGGTCGCAGCAGCACGCCCAAGTCGGTCAGATGTGTCAGGTTTCGTTCGCGGCGAAACAGCAGGCCGCCAACCTCGTCCTCGAGTTGCTGGATGGCGCGCGACAGTGCCGGTTGGGTGACATTGCACTTTTCGCCAGCGCGCGTGAAGTTGCGCGTCTCGCACACGGCAAGGAAGTAGCGGATGTGATGAATGTCCATGCCGATTTGTCCCAAATTCCGAGGCTTTTCGTAGCTTCGGAGCCTGCAGCAATGCTTGTCTCGGCGCCAATGCACAGCGGCTATAAAGTCGATAGCGGTCCGTCATGGTCACGAGGATCGCGCATTGGGGACATCGTGTGCAGCGTGGCACTGGGACGTCGCCAAGAACATGATGGCGAGCAAGCTGCTCGCCATCATGTTTGTGCCGGTGTTGTCCGGCGCGGCGGGGCGGGTTAGTTGGCGCCGCCGAGCGCCTGCAGGTTGGCGCAGAATTCGGCGTGCGGCTTGCTCATCGCCGCATCCTGGCATTCCTTCATCATTGCGCCCTGCTTGTCCTTCGCCATCGCGTCCCAGGCGGCCTTGAATTCAGCCTTGGGCTTCATCGTCTTCATGCTGGCGTCTGTGAAGAAGGGCTGCATGTTGGACGGCTCGTCCAGCGCGCCGGCGAACGCAACGCCGCCGAGAACGGAAAGTGCAAAGGCGCCGAGGCAGATAGCTTTGATATTCATGGTATGATCCTTCTCTGGAGTTGAGCAATCGTCCCATCGACGACTGCATTAATTATCGGCAGCAATTTAAAACTGTGCGGTTCCTCCTTGCCGAGATGGACTTTGCTGCAATCGGTGTGGGAGTTGCCAATGCCATCTGCGTATGGAGTTTATGCCGGTTCTGCATCCAGCCACTGGTGGCCTGGACTTGCGGCTAGTTGGCGCCACCGAGCGCCAACACGTTTGCGCAGAACGGCGCATGTGCCTTGCTCATCGCCGGGTCGTTGCACGCCTTCCTCATTGCAGCCCGATCTTTCTTTGGCGTGGCACGCCAAGCCTTCTTGAACTCGGCCATCGGCTTCATCGTTTTCATCGCGGCATCTGTGTAGAACGATGGGAAAGATGCCAGATTGCTGAGGGGGTCGGCGGATGCGCCTCCTGCAAGAAAGCCGAGAGCAATCGCCCCCAGATACAAGGTTCGTATTCTCATGGTGCGTTCCTTTGGCTGTTGAACGATTGCCCAGACGACAGTCGTGGTGCTGGCCGGAGCGACCAACCACGATGGTTCACCTGGACGGCAAAACCTTGCGACGCACACGTGATAGCGGCCAATGCAATCTGCCTATGGAGTTCATGCCACCTTGGCATTTCGTCAACAGCGGATGATGCGGCAGTCTCTTCATGAAACGCCTGGCTGGCGTTTTGGGATGGAGACCAAGAAGATGCATATCCAAACCGGAATCGAAACCGACAGACCCGTCATTGCCGACGCAAGACCTGCGATGGACGACCGGCAAACCGTCGATATTCTCTTGGCAAGCGACGCACATGGCGCCTTCGTTTGGGGCGTGCTCGACCGTATGCTGGATGAGCCCGGCCTCTGCTTCGGCAACGTCACAGCGTCCGGGTTCGGCGCGATGGAGGCGGCGGTTCTGGCTTATGGCATGGCCCTGGGTGGTCGGCGTGGCGCGCGCACGGCGCTCACCAACTTCTGGCGACGTGTCAGTCACGCATCGATGTTCGCAGCCGATACAGCCAGTCTCCTGAGATCGATGCTGGAAAAGTCGATAGACATTGCGGAGATCCGCAAGAAGGACTGCCCAGTGAAAATTAGCATCCTCGCTTCGAATGCTCGCACCGATGCTGTCAAGATCTTCACTGGCGATCAATTGTCGATCGACGCAATCCTGGCGGCGGCCACAATCCCGTTCCTCTTCCCGGCCGTAGAGATCGACGGCGACACTTATTGGGGCGACGGCGACCTTTCGGCTTTGCCTCCGGCCCGACCGGTTGAAGCTACCCATCGGCTGGCCGTCACCGGCAAGCCCGCATTGTTCATGACACCGTGCGCCGATCGCCGCCTCCCCGCCAGTCATCGTGCGATCAGGTGCACGCCGATCCGCACCATCTTCGACAGTCTGCACCGGGCCGGCGCCTCGCTGTTCACAAGGCCCTGGACCGACTGGGGTGAGCTGACTGACATGCGCGACAGAGGGCGGCAACGGGCAGAGGACTGGCTTCTGGCTGGTCATTTCTGCCTCGACGAACGCTCCTCCGCCGACTGCAAAAACAGATACTTCTAGGCGCCTCCTCTCGCCTAGCCGCGCCTGCTTCGCCACGCTCACGAAAGCAGGCGCCAAGCCCTCCGGTTCCCCGCCGGAGGGCTTTTGCTTGGGAGGGGCTTCAACATAGTGACCACGTATCAAATCCATGCCGAGACAGCATTTCAGCTCTGGCGTCGGATCGCGGACACTGCTTGCAGACAGGCCGCATGGTCAGTCTTTCCCTCGAAACCAAACAGGAGACACGCCCGTGATCAACACCAGAACCCTCATCGGATCGGCCCTCGCGGCCGCCACGTCGCTGGCCGCGACAGCGGCCTATAGCGGCCCGGCCGCGCAGCCCAACTTCGCCTTCGAGAAGTGCTACGGCGTCGTCAAGGCTGGCCAGAACGACTGCCAGACCGCGACGCATTCATGCGCCGGCACCTCCACCGCCGACAACCAGCCGGATTCGTGGCTCTACGTGCCCGCAGGGAGCTGCGCGAAGATCGCCGGCGGCAGCGACAAGCCGAAAGCCTGAGCAATCCTGACTTCGAGCCAACCTCCAGAATGGAGCAGACCGATGACCCGTGCGTTTCAGTCCCTTGCGATTCCCGCTACCGCGGGCATCGGTCTTCGCTCGCCGCATATCAAAGAAATGCTCTCGCGGCGGCCTTCCGCAGGTTGGCTCGAAGTTCATGCCGAGAACTACATGGGGGACGGCGCCGGCGTCGATGCGCTGGAAAAGCTGCGCGAAACCTATCCCCTGTCGGTTCACGGCGTTGGCCTGTCCCTTGGCAGTGCAAGAGGCGTGGATCAGAGCCATCTCCAAAGGCTGCGCAAGGTCTGCGAGCGCTTCCAGCCGGATCTGGTTTCGGAGCATCTAGCCTGGAGTGTCGCTGACGGCGCCTACCTGAACGATCTGCTGCCGCTGCGCTATGACGAAGAAGCGCTGACGATCGTCGCGCGCAATGTCGAAACTGTCCAGGACACGCTCAAGCGCCGGGTGTTGATCGAAAATCTCTCCGCCTATATCGCCTTTGCGGACTCCTCGATGAACGAGGCAGAATTCCTCGCCGAACTCGTCGAACGGACCGGCTGTGGCTTGTTGTTGGATGTCAACAATGTCCAGGTCTCCGCGCACAACCTCCAATATGATGCACAAGCCTTCATCGACACGTTGCCGGCCGATTCTATTGGCGAAATCCATCTTGCCGGACATGCCACCAATCAGGTCGGGGCCGACATCGTGCTCATCGACGACCATGGCTCACGCGTGCCGCCGGTCGTCTGGACGCTCTACCGGCATGCGATAAGTCGGCTTGGACCGCGCCCTACCCTGATCGAATGGGACACCGATGTTCCCGTTCTCGATGTGCTGCTCGGCGAAGCGATGTGGGCCGACATGCTGTCCGCTTCGATCATGTTCAACCGCAAGCAGGCCGCGAGACAAACGGCGGCGGCCAAACCCTGGCCAAAGTCCACACTGGTTTCCTTCGAAAGCGAAGAGAGGAGAGGCATGCCCGTGCTTGCGGCATTTGCCGCCGCCAAGGCTGGTCCGGCCATGCCGCTCGTGTCGCCGCCGATGGAGGGAGGATATCATGCTGCCGCTTGAACACCTGCAGACCTCCATGGCGCGCTCGGTGCTGGCCATCGAGCCATTGGTCGCCGCAAAGATGTTGACCGCCGGCAAGGCCGATCCTTTGGCCCGCCTGCGTATCTATCAAAACAACACCCGCAGTTCGCTCACCGCGGTGCTGATGGCGGTGTTTCCCGTCACGGTTCGCCTCGTCGATGAACGGTTCTTCCGTTTCGTGGCCAGCGAGTTCATTCGACGGCATCCGCCCGTGGAGTCGCGGCTGGCGCGCTATGGCGCCGGCTTCCCGCGCTTCCTGAAGACAATCGACACGCTTTCCGACATGCCGATCGTGGCCGAAACGGCACGTCTCGAATGGGCCATTGCCGAGGCGCTCGACGCGGCTTGCCTGCCGCCGCGGACCCTCGCCGAATATGACAGCACCAATCTCGGACCTTCGCCCGATATCCTGCTGCAGCCATCTCTGCGGCTGATCGTTTCGCACTGGTCGATCCTGTCCGTTTGGACGGCGCACCAGCAAGAGGCGGCGATCGACCAGCACAGTGCCTGGACAAGGCGCCCTCAACGCGTGGCGTTATGGCGGGACGGGGACAGCGTTCGTCTGGTTCTTCTCGACCGTGCGAATTTCGCGTTCCGGCATTCACTCAAGCACGGCCTCGGCCTGGAACACGCCACAAGCCGTGCACTCGCTCTCGATCCGGCGTTCGATCTCGTGTCCGCGCTCGTGCGTCTGTTCGGCGACGGGCTCGTTACGGATGTGCGGATCACGAGGCATCCCCACTCAAACTGATGGAGACAGTCATGACTGCTATACCAGAATATTCCTCGTCCGCCCCGGGCCTTTTCGGCCTCTACAGGCGGGTCATCAAGCTACCCGAGCACATTCCGTTTTCGTTGATCCAACTCGCCGCCCGCATCGCGATATCGCATGTCTTCTGGCAGTCCGCCCAGACGAAGCTGGCATCCTGGCCGGTCACGCTGCAGCTGTTTGCCAACGAATACAATCTGCCCTTCATCGATCCGTCGATCGCGGCGCCGCTGGCGACGACCGCCGAAATCACGGGGTCGGTCCTGCTTTTCCTGGGCCTTTTCTCTCGCCTCGGCGCGCTGATGCTGCTCGGTGTCGTATCGGTAATCCAGATCTTCGTTTTCCCGGAGAACTGGGCCGAGCATCTGCTGTGGGCCTCGCTGCTGCTGCTCGTGCTTACCCGGGGCGCCGGCGTCTTATCGCTCGACCATGTCGCCGAGCGGACCTTTTCAGCGTCGGGAAAATGAACATCTCGACCAGAAGGGAAGCATGGTGCGCATTTTCATCGTTCATGCCCACCCAGAGCCCAATAGCTTCAACGGCGCCCTGACCCGCGCGGCGCAGGATGCACTGTCTGCGGCGGGGCATGAGGTCGTTATCTCCGATCTCTATGCCATGAGCTTCAATCCGGTATCAGATCGGCGCAACTTCACGACCATTCGAGACGCGAACTACTACCGCCAGCAGTCTGAAGAAGCGAATGCGGCTGCCCACGACGGATTCGCTCCAGACATCCAGGCCGAGATGGACAAGCTTTTCTGGTGCGACGCCTTGATCCTGCAGTTTCCGCTCTGGTGGTTCGGGCTGCCGGCGATCCTCAAGGGCTGGGTTGACCGAGTGTTCGCGTCGGGTGGCCGCATCTATGGCGGCGGCAAATGGTATGATCGCGGCGTCTTGGCAGGAAAGCGCGCTATGTGTTCCGTCACAATCGGCGGGCCTCCGCCGATCTATTCCGACCGCGGACTAAACGGCCCAATCGCCGAGATCCTGTTCCCAATCAACCACGGGATGCTCTACTTTGTCGGCTTTACCGTGATCGAGCCATTCCTCGTGCATGCACCAGCTCGCATCAGCGACAGCGAGCGCCTGCAGTGCCTCGTTCGTTACCGCGAACGCGTCCTCGAGCTTCTGTGTGCCCCGACGATCGTGTATCCGAAGCTTGCCGACTTCGACGACACCTATGTCTTGAAATCGATGTGAATGAAGCCTCGTGCAGTTGACCGGGACAGAGGGCCGCACGGCAGCTTTGGCGGCCTGGGACAGCACGTCCCGCTCTTATGCGTCAAGCCATCCTGGGGGCCGGCTGGTCGGGACGCCCGCGGCTCCGCTTTTTGGTCGAGAACATGGGGCACGGCGCTCCGACAAATTCATCGGAGCGCCGCCTCAAGTCGATCAATTGATCTTCGGCAATCGCGATAGGAACTCGAGCGAGGTCGCAGCGATCTCGTCACCATAGGTTTCGAGCGCGAAATGACCGGCGTCGTAGAGATGCACCTCTGCGCCCGGAACCAGCCCCTTGAGATAGTCCACGCCCTTCAGCGTGAAATATGGGTCGTTCCTGCCCCAGACGATGAGCAGTGGCGGCTGTGCCGATTTCAGAAACTTGCCCCACTCAGGATAGAGAGCGACGTTAGTCTGGTAGTCGTGGAAATACTGGAGTTGGATGTCGACATTGCCCGGCCGGTCGAGGCCCGCCTGATCGACGGTCCAAGCATCTGGCGATAGTTTGTCCGGTCGCGTGGTGCCGTGCGTGTATTCGAATTTCGTGGCGTCGGGCGTGAGAATGTCGCGGATTGGCTTTTCCGTCTCTGCGTTGCGCTTCACCCAGAAAGGCGAAAGCTGCTTCACCACGTCAGGGTTCCAGCCTTCGACGTTTGCGACTGCGTTCTGTATGATCAGGCCACGCAGACGCTCCGGATGCTTGACCGCCAGTCGAAAGCCGACGGGGCCACCATAGTCCTGCATGAAGAGCACATAATTCTTCGCTCCGACCGCCTGAGTAAAGTGGTCGACAATGTCGGTCACAGCACCAAACGTATAGGCGAAATGGTCAAGTGTTGGCGCTGAACTGTAGCCAAAACCTGGATAGTCCGGCGCGATGACCCGGTAGTGTGTCGCGAGCCTGGGGATCAGGTTGCGATACATGTGCGAGGAAGAGGGAAAGCCGTGCAGCAGCAAGACGACTGGCGCGTCCTTTGGCCCGGCCTCGCGATAGAAGATGTCGAGCCCATCCACCTTCACCGTCTTCGAAAGCGTATCGACGTTGGCCGCTTGCGCCGCAAGGACGGATGGAATTGAAGCCACAGCAGCGATTAGCGCGCCGGTCAAGCCGCGCCAGGAGCGGGAAAGGGTGGAACCACCCGGGAGAGAGGAAGTCTGGAACATGTTGCGACCTTTGTAACCGTTAATTCTACGTTTTAATGGTGTCGAACTTGACGAAACCTGTCAACTGCATTTTTAACGGTTACAGTAGCGGACGCGTCACGATACTGTGACAGGTCAACCGGTGCGCGATTGCCCGTTTGTTTCTCGGATGGCTCTGACGGAGCCAGTTCACAGCCTGAAGAGCATGATCCCGAAAAGTGGAATCCGGTTTTCGGGAAAGATCATGCTCAAACAAAGAGATAGAGCCGCATCCCGATTCCATCGGGATGGAACAGGCTCTAGTCGCAGACGAGCTTCCTGGCGCGGTGCGTCTTAACCTTGTGGCGGTTGCCACACAGGGCCATGGAACACCAGCGCCGGGTCGCGTTGCGGGCGGTGTCGTAGAAAGCCAGCGTGCAGTCCGGCCCGCTGCAGTGGCGCAGACGATGTGGTTCGAAATCAGCGGCAAAGTCGGCAAAATCCTGCGCGATAGCAGCCAGTGCATCATTGCCACCCGTGGTCGCGGCAGCAATGGCCAGCACGCCGTCGCGAATCTGGAGTTGCTTGCGAACCGCAACCTCTCCCAGATGCCGGTTGACGGCGTCGATGGCTTGCTGGGGCGGTCTGGTTTGCCGGATCAGATGCGCCAACAGGGTCGCCAGGGCTGTGCGCAGGTCACGCGCTGGTCGGACGTCCGGCACTTCCCCTGTTGACGCTGGCGGCAAGTCTGCGGCCGCAATCCAACGGCGCCACCCGTCGGGCGTTTCGAGGAAATCGCCCATTGTTGCGGTCGCCGAATTGACGAAGTCGATCCAGAGCCTGCCTCCAACGAAGGGCATTCCGTCCCGCAACTCACCGATCACTTGCTCACCCATCCTCGGCTCTTTTCCAATCATTTCAGCAATGGCAATTGTAACCTTTTAATAGGTGTTAGAATGGTGTCGAACAAGGCCACACTGGACTTATCAGCCACATCCGCGGTTCGAACGCGGAGCTTTCACCCCAGGGCGATTACCTGTGCATCAATGACGGATTGGCCATCCGTCATGCTTCGGCGGCAGAAGGGCTTTGCGCAAACGCGGGGCCACAAAATCAAGAAAGGATCGCATCTTGAGGGGCAAAAGGCCCTGACCTGCATGGAGGAGGCTGACCGGCATGGGTTCCGGCTCGAACTCTTCAAGAACGGCCACCAGCTTTCCTTGTTCGATCGCTTTTGCAGCTTGATAGGAGAGCACCCTGGTGACGCCTACACCTGCCACGGCCGCGTCGATCGCGGCTTCCGCGGTATTCACTGAAAGGCGCGAGCGGATGGCCACGGTCTGCTCAGCATTCGAGCCTGACGCGGCAAAACTCCAGGATGTGGCGGACGCCAGGATATCGAAGGTGACGCAAGAGACCGCGGAAAGATCGGCCGGCGCCGTCGGCACCCCATGGCCAGCAAAGTAGGCCGGACTGCCGCAAACAACACGGCGAACGGATCCTACCCGCGTCGCCACCATGCTGCTGTCCGGCAAAGGGCCAATTCGAACGGCCATATCGACATGATCGTCGATGAGATTCACATTGCGGTCTGACAGCACCAACCGCACGTTGATGTCGGGAAAATGCGAGAGGAAATCATTTATCGCCGGCAGCACATGCAGTCGTCCGAATACGACGGGTGCCGCAATGATCAGATCGCCCTTTGGCGCGTTGTATTCGCCGGATGCGGTTCGCTCCGCCTCGCCCACCTGCTCCAGGATTCGCTTGCAGGCGGCGACATAGGCGGCTCCGCTATCGGTCAGGATAAGTCGGCGTGTCGATCGGACGAGCAAGCGGGTGTGGAGATAGGCCTCCAATTCCGCAACCTTGCGACTGATGGTTGGAAGGGGTGTTCCGAGTTTGCGCCCCGCCGCCGACAGACTGCCGGTTTCGACGGCGGCGATCAAAATTGACATGGCTTCGAGCCGATCCACGAGGCATTACCTTCCGGATATTGAGAGGTTATATCTTATAGGTATCCGATACTCTCGCCATTTGGAAGATAATAGATAGCTTCCTGTCGCACCGACATCATCGAACAGGAGAGATATGAATGTCCCGCATTGCCATCCCAACCCGCGAAGCAGCCCCGGTCGCCTCGCAACCCATTCTCGACGCCGTGAACAAGCAGCTTGGCGTCGTTCCCAATCTTTTCCGTCTCGTTTCGACAAGTCCGGCTGCTCTGGCGGGCATGACCAGCTTGTCCGGTGCGCTGACCAGAGCATTGGACGTAAAGACCCGAGAGCGCATTGCATTGGCCGTTGCCCAGGTGAACGGCTGCGATTACTGCCTGTCTGCTCATAGCTATCTCGGCCTCAACCTGGCAAAGATCAGTGCCGAGGAGATCGCGCTCAACCGCAAGGGCGCGTCGGGCGATGCGAAGGCTGACGCGGCGGTGCGTTTCGCGGCCAGAGTGGCGGAGACCCGCGGCAAGGTAAAGGACGCCGACATTGCCGCCGTGAAACTGGCTGGCTTCACCGAGGCTCAAGTCGTCGAGATCGTCGCCGTCGTGGCCGAGAACTTCCTGACCAACCTCATCAACAATGTTGCCGAGACCGATATCGACTTTCCCGTCGTTCGCGCCGCCGAAGCCGCCTGATCAACCGCGCTTCCACCGCTACGCCCGGTCTACCGCGTGAGGTTGGCCGGGCGATTTCGGTTCTGCTCTCGCCGAGCCATCCCCAAATGGCGGTAACGTTGCTGTGATCCCGTAACAGGCAGTCACCATGGACGAATAAAAGACTGTCGCTCGGTCCGTCATGTCGGGCTTTTTCAGGTGGTGCTCAACTTCAGGCACACCGCACATAGAAGAGGGTATGCCGGCAATGCAATTCCGCAGACTGGTCTCGAGAACCACACTCTCCGCATCCAGCGCTGCTGCCGGATGGGCGCCATTGCCGATAAGGTTGATCGTAGGTTTTGGCTTTCTGGCCCATGGTTACGCCAAACTCAGCAGGGGACCGGAAAGCTTTGGCGTCGTGCTTCAGACGCTGGGAGTTCCCGTGCCGCAATTGCTGGCATGGCTGACGACGCTGGTTGAACTTGTCGGCGGCGGTGCCGTGCTGGTGGGCGCATTCATTCCGCTCGTCAGTGTGCCGATGGCGATCGTGCTTTTGACCGCATTGTTCACAGTCCATTCCCAATATGGATTTTTCTCGGTGAAGTTTGCCGAAGTGACGTCAGCAGGGGTCCGATTCGGCCCCGTCGGCTACGAAATCATCCTGCTCTACCTGGCCGGTCTTGCAACGCTCGCAGTCGGCGGTCCTGGCCGTTTATCGCTTGAGACGGTCTTGCCTCGACCCAAGGAAATCGAGCGACCGAGATGACCAACCTTGCCCAACCCCAGCACGACCTTTCGGCGATTGAAATCGACGCCATCGAGGACAGGATCTACGCCTACAACCGGGATGCGGTAGGGCGTGATGACGCCCAGGGCCTTGGCTTTGTGATCCGCGACGAGGTTGGACGCATCGTCGGTGTTGCGACAGGATATTCCTGGGCAGGCACTTCCGAACTCAAACAGATGTGGATCGATGAGGCGTATCGGGGACGCGGCTATGCGCGAGAGCTGTTGAACGCTTTCGCTGCCGAAGCTGCAATGCGAGGCGTTCGGCGGATTTGGGTGCAGAGCCATGATTTCCAGGCGCCAGGGATGTATGAAAAAGCCGGTTTCGTGCGCGTAGCTGAGTTTGCAGATTGGCCCGAGGGACACTCCAACGTCATTCTCTGCAGAACCCTGGAAGCCAAGACTGCAACTCCATGACCACCATTCGAATTGCGCAAGAAGCTGACGCCGAAGCACTGCCCGATATCGAGCAGTCGGCAGGTGAAGCCTACCGTGGGATTGCAGAGCTGGCCTGGATTGCCGATGACGACAACCAGACCGTTGAGCGCCACCGCGAGTTGATCGCCAAGGGCACATGCTGGGTCGCAGTGGAGCATGACGACCAGCCCGTCGCGTTCCTGAGCGCGGAGCTCCACGACGACACATTACACATCTGGGAACTTGCCGTGCGCCTTGATCGCCAGCGCTCCGGTATCGGACGCGCCTTGCTCGAAAAGGCAATAGAGCATGCGAGGGAGCGCCGCCTTGCCGCGCTCACCCTGACGACGTTCCGGGATGTGATCTGGAACGCTCCGTTCTACCAGAAGCTGGGGTTTCTGATGCTGGACGATGCGCTAGCGGGAGAGCGGGTTCGCCAGGTGCTGCGCCGAGAGGTCGAACACGGAATGCCAGCAAGCCGACGTTGCGCCATGCGCCTCGTTCTGAACCAAGAATAAGAAAGCGGCCGCGGCAATCGGCCGGCAAAATCGAAGTGGTGGAAACACAGGTCAATACTTTCGATTTCTGGTTTTGGGCTGCTCCTGCCAATGCTGGGGTCAGGCAATCTGTCCGGAGCCGATCTTGTGACCGCACGACGCAGCCCTGCGATGCCCGGATAGAGCACGCAATCCCCAGCGCTGCCAAGCTGCCAAGGCCTGAGTCAACCGGCTTCTCGTCACGCTGTCGACGACCGCCAGCACAACATCCAGACGCCGCCACCGACCTTCTCGCGCCGCTGGCTAGAATGTGTCAGGCCAATTGTGCCTCTACACGGTCGATGGCCATGTCGAGGGCGAGTTCGAGGGCACGGGTGGAACGGGTGGTCTGGGCGAGCAGCAGGCCGCCCTGCAGCGCCGCCAGCACCACGGTGGCAAGTTCGGTCAGGTCGCAGTCCCGCCTCGTCCCCGATCGCGCTTGTATTGCCCCGAACCCCGCCACCAGAAGCGCTTCCCACCGTGCGAAGCTTTCAGCCAGCAGTTCGCGAGGGCGCGGTGACTCGGCCAGTTCGGAAACCAACGAACCAAGCGGGCAGCCGCCCGCGCAGTCGGTCTGCCGAGACAACTCGACCACTGCATCCCGCCAGCGGCGCAGTCCCGCCAATGAGTGCAACTTACGCAGATGAGACTCGTGCGTTGCGAGAACACACTCGGTCTGACGCTGGATGACCGCGAGCACCAGATCGTCCTTATCCGCGAAGTAGTGATAGAGTTGCGACTTGCTCGTGTCACTTGCCGCCAGCACCGCGTCGAGGCTGGTGTTGGCGACACCGTGGGCACGCACCAGCTCGGTCGCTGCCTCGACGATGCGAGCGCGCGTCGCTTTCCCCCGGGCGGTCAGAGGCTGTCCGATTTCGATGCTTGCCATGATCGGTATCCTAATTGACAGGCGGAGATTTAGCAACTAGGACTGGACTAATTAGTCCACTCTTTAGGAGAACCCATGCCTGTGCTTTCCAACGGCGATATCTTCCCCGCTCTCGCGATTAATGCCGTCGGCGGCGGCACGATCTCCTTGCCCGGCGATCTTGCGGGGTCTTTCGGAGTCGTGCTGTTCTACCGCGGTTCCTGGTGCCCATATTGCAACGCGCAACTCGCGGCGTTTTCGCGCGCCGCCAACACGCTCGCCGAACTCGGCGTCAAGGTCGTTGCCCTGTCGGTCGATGACGAGGCCGACTCTCTGATCCTTGTCGAAAAGCACCGCCTTGGATTTCCGATCGGATACGGCGCGGATGCGGACGAAATCGCCGCGGCCACCGGTGCATACACCAATGACAGTCCGCGCTACCTGCAGTCCACCGGTTTCGTCCTGGATCCAGGCGGCAAGGTTCTCACCGCAGTGTATTCCAGCGGAGCCATTGGCAGGCTTGTCGCCGACGATGTCGCGGGCTTCGTTCGCTACGTCAAATCCCACAAATGACCGTTCTTGACGTCGAAGGGAGAAGATCGATGACCGACAGAGAAGTCGCCATCGTGGTTGGAGCCGGGCCGGGACTTGGGAACGCTTTGGTCCGGCGCTTTGCCGAAGCGGGCATGAGCGTGGCCGCGGTCACCCGCAAGGGCAGCCACACCCCTGAGGCGCCGGGATACTGCGACCTTGTTCACGGTTACGCATGTGACGCCACGATCGGCGACCAGGTCACTGCGATGTTCGCGCAGGTGACGAAAGACCTCGGTCAACCCAATCTTGTGGTGTTCAATGTCGGAACGTGGGATCGCGCAGGCATTCTGGACATCTCCGACAAGCTCTTCGAAGAGGCATGGCGCACCGGTTGCTTTGGCGGATTCCTGGTCGGCCGGGCGGCAGCAGCGTCGATGTTGCTGCTTGGCCGAGGCACGATTGCTTTTACCGGTGCCACCGGGTCTATCCGTGGCGGCGCTGGTTTTGCGGCCTTCGCGGTTCCCAAGTTCGGCCTTCGCGCCCTGGCCCAGAGTATGGCGCGTGAACTCGGCCCAAAAGGCGTTCACGTAGCCCATGTCATTATCGATGGCATGATCAACGAGGACGGCGAAGCAGGATCGGGAGACGGCCTGGCGCCGACGGCTATCGCGGAAGTTTACTATCAACTCCACCGCCAGCAGCGTAGCGCCTGGACACACGAGCTTGATTTGCGGCCTGCCGGTGAAAAATTCTGATCGCGTCTTCCTGTGCCACCATCTCCCAAGCGCTGATCGGTAGGCTCATGTCCATCTCTAGGAATCGACAAGCATGGTTGCTCAAAGAGCCGAAGCGAGCGGTATCGGCCATCGATGGCTCCTGGTTTTGCTTGTTTTGACCTGGGCCATAAGTTGGCCTGTCATCAAGGTCGGGGTCACAACCGTCCCGCCGATCTGGTATGGCTGTTTTCGTTACATCATCGCAGCCTGCTGCCTCTTTGGCCTTGTGGCTGCGCGGCGTGAACTTGTCTTTCCGCCACGACCAGATTGGCCGCTCGTCGTTGTTTCCGGGGCGTTACAGATGGCCGCCTATTCGGCCCTGACCGGTCTTGCCTTGACGGTTCTTCCGCCCGGCCGTGCTTCCGTCCTGGCCTTTTCGACGCCAATCTGGGTCGTCCCGCTCGCGGGATGGTGGCTTCATGAGCATGTTTCGAGGCTGGCCATGTTTGGCGTTGGCCTTGGGATTTTGGGTGTGTTGGCGATCGCTCTCCCCTCGCTTCATCCGGATCGAATAGGCCAGGTCTTGGCTTACGTCATGCTGATGGGTGCGGCTGCCGCATGGGCGATTTCGATCGTCTTCGTGCGCTCGCATCGCTTCACAGTGTCCGCTCTTGCGCTGGCCCCTTGGCAGACACTTATCGCAGCGGGGTTGCTGTTTCCGCTGGCAATTCTGGTCGAGGGTTCCCCACCGACGATCGGTAAGAGCGGGGTTGCGTCGCTTGTCTATGTTGGTCCGGTTGCGACGGCATTCGCTTATTGGGCGGTCGTGGAAGCCGGTCGTCATTTTCGGGCGAGCACAATGTCGATGACGCTGCTGGCGGCCCCGAGTCTTGGCATCCTGATCTCTGCCCTGACTCTCGGCGAACCAATCGGCGTTTCGCTGATTGCAGGGGTCGTTTTGACCGGCGCCGGGATCCGACTGGCGACGAGCCCCACCCAAGACAGGCGCATTGTGCCATCGGCCGTGAGGGAAAATTGAAACAACCGACCGGCGCCCATCCGCTGCGCCCGGCGAGAGCTGTCTGGCCGCGCCCGATCGGATCGGATAGGCCCAGGATGCCGGGCTGTAGCTTAAGTGAGGAGATTGAGCATGACCCGATGGGTAGTGATCTTCGATGACAACCTGGAAATGCTCGATGTCAGGCGGAAGTTCGGAGCGCAGCACCTCGACTACCTGCGGGCCAATTCAGCCAGGATCCTGATCGGTGGCGGCTTGAGAAAAGCTCCCGGGGAGCCGTTCGTAGGCGGGCTCTGGGTTGTTGAGGCCGACGGCCGAGACGAGGTTGTCAAGCTGGTCGAGAACGACCCTTACTACCACCCCGAATTTCGGAGTTTCAAGATTCTGACGTGGGGCAAGGCGTTGGAGGACAGGGCCACCACGTTGTGATCGACCAGGAAACTCGACTGCGAACTGCGGACTGCACTCCCCGCCCTCCCCAGCGCACTTCGGGGTGCTCGCTAGAATCTTCTTGCCGCAGCGTGAGAGCCCGGCTTTTTGCGCCCCGACCGTAACGACTAAGGACGTTGGTTTCGCCGCAGGTGCTTGGGCATGTCCACGCCATCAAATAGCGCCCGAATTCATCTCTTCGCATTCGACCTTGTGTTACCAGTCGGCTGAGTGTCCCTGGGACAGGCGTCAACTTCATCGCCGGATTCTCCCTTTCGAGCATGTCTTTGACTTCGGCAGACGATAGAGGTCGCGAGCTTTCTGAAACTGCTCGAAGACAAAGTTGCAGAATCTGCCCATGTCCGGCTCTCTGCGACGTTTCGTTTAGACCAAGGAACGCGTCGGGCTGTTCCTTGCTCGCTTCGAGCGCTTCGATCTCGTCACCACTCGCTCAAGTTCTGCCACCGCTTGGTCGCGCATCGCGGCTTCTTCAGCGGCAATCCGCTCTTGTGCTTATAAGATTGCTCGGGCGCTAGTGGTCGTTGGTTATTGAAGAGCCGGGACCCTGCCCGGATGCCATCCGTATTGCGGACCGCCTGCGTTATCCGGTAACCCTACATCGCGCCGCCGTGGCGTGATGGGCCGCGGGGGGATAGGATATGTAAGCGTTTCCTAGGTGTCCTTTATTTACTACAAGTAGTAACTAACATAGGAAACGCTTACACATAACAAGCGTAGGAAGCGCTTACAGGAGCGGCCCCCGGCCGAAGACACTCCTCGGGCCAAGAGGAACTCTCGGCGCTCACTGATGCCCGGCCTAACTTGAGTTTCTGTCGCTCGCGAGAAGCAGCGACGTTCCTTCGGTTGCAGCGACTATCACTTGGTCAGGCCGCGCGCGATCAGCCGCGCCAGACGCTGCGAAAACGCCCTGGCGTCCGCTGGCTTGTCGCCGTCGAGCACGCGGGCCTCGTCGTAGAGAAGATGGGCCGCATCCTCCTTGAAGGCCTGCTCGTCTTCGCCGAGGCTGGCGAGCGCCAGCACGCGCTCATGCCCTGGATTGATTTCCAGGATGGGCTTGGCTGCCTTGTCGAGGCGGCCGGCGGCGTTCATCAGCCGCTCGAACTGGCGGTCGGGACCATGCTCGGGCGCGACAAGGCAGACCGCACTTTCGGTCAGACGGTCGGAGGCCTTGACGTCCGAGACGGCGTCGCCGAGAGCCGACTTCACGAAAGCAAGGAAGCCATCGACCTCAGGCGTTGCCGCCGTGTCCAGTTTTTTCGTGTCGTCGAGCAGCGGAATGTCCGATAGCTCCGCCACGCCCTGCGTCACCGACTTGAAGGGCTTGCCGTCGAAGTCCGGCGCCATCGTCACCCAGAAACTGTCGACCGGATCGGTGAGCAGCAGCACCTCGATGCCGCGCGCCTTGAACCCTTCGAGCTGCGGCGAGGCTTCGAGCCGGGCGCGGTCGTCGCCGGCCATGAAGAAGATCGCCTTCTGGCCTTCCTTCATCGCGGCGACATAGTCGGCGAGGCCGCGCCAGCCTTCGCCCGAAGCGGTCGATCGGAAGCGGGCGAGTTTCAGCAACTGCTCGCGCCGCTCATAGTCCTCATAGAGTCCTTCCTTGAGGACAACGCCGAAATTCTCCCAGATCTTGGCATAGGCCTCGGCTTCGTTTTCCGCCAGCTTGCCGAGATCGCCGAGCACGCGATTGGTCAGGCCCCTGCGGATCGAGGCCAGCAGCGGGCTTTCCTGGATCATCTCGCGCGAGACGTTGAGCGGCAGGTCGGCGGAATCGACCAGCCCGCGAACGAAGCGCAGGTAGCGTGGCAGAAGGTCGGCATCGTCAGTGATGAAAACGCGGCGCACATAGAGCTTCATGCGGCCCTTGCGGTCCTGGTCGAACAGATCGAAGGGGCGCGAGCCGGGCACGAAGGCGAGCACGCTGTATTCCTGCCTTCCTTCGGCGCGGAAATGGATCGTGGCGGCCGGCTCGTCATACTGGCCAGCGACGCTGCGGTAGAAGTCCGTGTATTCCTCGGGCTTGATCTCGCTCTTCGGCTTGACCCAGAGCGCCGTGCCGTCGGCAATGTCGCGCGCCTCGGCGCCGGGTTTCTCGATGAACGTTATCGGCACGGGCACATGGCCCGACTGCGACTTGGCCAACTGCTCGAGCCGGTAGGATCCGGTGTAGGAGATGGCGTCGTCCATGAGATGCAGCACGACGCGGGTGCCGCGCCTGGGTGCTGCTTCAAGCGGGGTCGGCGCGATCTCGTAGGAACCCTTGCCATCGGATGACCAGCGCCAGGCCTCCTCGCTTCCCGCCAGCCGGCTGATGACGTCGACCCGGTTGGCGACCATGAAGGCGGAATAGAAGCCTATACCGAACTGGCCGATGAGCTGCGTGTCCTCGGTCGTGCCGCCCGCGCCGACGCGTTCGACGAAGGCGCGCGTGCCCGAGCGGGCGATCGTGCCCAATGCTTCGGCCATATCGTCACGGCTCATGCCGATACCGTTGTCTTCGACGGTGATCTGCTTGTTGTCCGCGTCAGCTGATATCGAGATGCGCGGCTTGGGGTCGTCGGCCAACAGTTCAGGGCGGCCGACGGCCTCGAAGCGCAGCTTCTCGCAGGCGTCGGCCGCGTTCGAAATCAGCTCGCGCAGGAACACGTCCTTATCGGAATAGACCGAGTGCACCATCATGTGCAGCAGCCGCGAAACATCCGCCTCGAACGCCCTGGTTTCTTTCGCCTTCGTGTCTATCGTCATCTCACGTTCCTGTGTTTTCAGCTTGGTCTCCGCACGAGGTCGCGTCGGATGATCAATCGTTCAGACGGTGTTGCTTGTCCTGGAAGCGCCGCGAGCCAAAGCCGCGGGCGCCAGCGAAACCATGTCCGGAACGAGGATATCCTGGCGGCGGGCGAAGGCAATCAGGGTTGCGCGGACGGTTTCCGGGTCGATCTCGCCTGCGATGCCGGCTTTGCAAGCGTTGAGTGCGACGGCATGGGCGCCGTTGCGGCTGCAGGCCGGCCAATCCTGAAGCAGGGCATATGCCTCCACCACGCTCTCGATCCTCGCCGGAAAACCCATTCCGATCAGGAGGGTGACCGGTTCTTCAAACTGCCTGCGATTCATGGCTTTTGCCTCCTCTCGATTGTGCAGGACCTGGAGCGGAACGAGCATCAGAGAGCGCGGCCCGCCGCGGATAGGGTGAAAGGGAGTGAATTCGTTGCACTGTAAACTGAGCCGCCGGGTAGCTGATGCTGATCGCGTCCGGCTCTATCCTGGCAGGCTGCAGCGCCGGAACGCTTCGGCCCGGCGCCGGCAACGCCCTGTGCGCCTTCACCAGTGCCTCGAGCCAGGCGGCAACGGCAAGCGGCGCCGGGCTGCGGCCGTCGAGCCACGCAGCGATCTCGCCTCGCGGGCGACCAAGTTCGGCCGCGAGGTCGCCCGTCTCCCATCTCAGAATTTTCAGGCATTCGCGCAACCGGCCCGCGATCATGTCTCCACCTCCAAAACAACAATGTCTTCCATCACATGGCAATGGATCGTCGAACAGTGTTCGCGGTTCAGCCACCAGCGGATGCCTCGGAGGCCGCCGATACCTGCTGGGCGGAGAGGAACATCAGTGTTGACGCCACCGTGCGCGGGTTCCAGCCAGCGGCTACGGCCCTCTCGAGCAGCTCTGTCAGTAGCGGCATCATCACGCTACGGCATTCGCTTTCGTAGGCCATGAACTCCTTTGCCTCATGTGTCGGCGCGGGCAAGGGCCGGAAGCCAGCCTTTGCATCCATGTTTGCCTCCATTCTTTCAACTGATGCCCGCTCCCCGTCGGGGAGCGGGCGGACTGGTCGAGACGTCAGAAATCCATGCCGGCGCCAGCGGGCATGGCCGGGGCGGCTTCCTTCTTCGGCTTCTCGGCCACCATCGCCTCGGTGGTGACCAGCAGGCCGGCAACGGATGCCGCATCCTGAAGAGCCGTGCGCACCACCTTGGCCGGATCGATCACGCCCTGACCATAGAGATCGCCGAATTCGTTTGTCTGGGCGTTCCAGCCCCAGCCAAACTCGCTTTTCTCACGCAGCTTGCCGACGATGATCGAACCCTCGGCGCCGGCATTCTCGGCGATCTGGCGAACAGGCGTTTCGATCGCCCGGCGCACGATCTCGACGCCGGTCTTCTGGTCGGCATTGTCGACCTGCACGGCATCGAGCGCCTTGGCGGCTCGCAGCAGCGCGACGCCGCCACCGGGCAGCACGCCCTCTTCGACGGCCGCCCTCGTGGCATGAAGGGCATCGTCGACGCGGTCCTTGCGCTCCTTGACCTCGACCTCGGTCGAACCGCCGACCCGGATCACGGCGACGCCACCGCCCAGCTTGGCCAGGCGTTCCTGGAGCTTCTCGCGGTCGTAGTCCGAGGTGGTTTCCTCGATCTGGGCCTTGATCTGGGCGACGCGGCCCTGGATCTCTTCCTTGCGGCCGACACCGTCGACGATGGTGGTGTTTTCCTTCTCGATCACCACCTTCTTGGCGCGGCCAAGCATCTGCAGCGTAACATTCTCCAGCTTGATGCCGAGATCTTCCGAAATGGCGGTGCCGCCGGTGAGGACGGCAATGTCCTCCAGCATGGCCTTCCGTCGATCCCCGAAGCCCGGCGCCTTGACGGCCGCGACCCGCAGCCCGCCGCGCAGCTTGTTGACGACCAGCGTGGCGAGCGCTTCGCCCTCGACGTCCTCGGCGATGATCAGCAGCGGCTTGCTAGATTGCACCACGGCTTCGAGCACCGGAAGCAGCGCCTGCAGGTTCGAAAGTTTCTTCTCGTGGATCAGCACATAGGGCTCTTCGAGCTCGACGCGCATCTTGTCCTGGTTGGTGATGAAATAGGGCGAGAGATAGCCGCGATCGAACTGCATGCCTTCGACGACTTCGAGTTCCGTCTCGGCGGTCTTGGCTTCCTCGACCGTGATGACGCCCTCATTGCCAACCTTCTCCATCGCCTCGGCGAGGAAGCGGCCGATCTCGGCGTCGCCATTGGCCGAGATGGTGCCAACCTGTGCGATCTCGTCGTTCCTGGTTACCTTGCGGGCCCTGGCCTTGAGCTCGGCAACCACGGCCTCCACCGCCTTGTCGATGCCGCGCTTCAGGTCCATTGGATTCATGCCCGAGGCAACCGCCTTGGCGCCTTCCTTGACGATGGCCTGGGCAAGGACGGTCGCCGTCGTGGTGCCGTCACCGGCAAGATCATTGGTCCTTGACGCCACTTCGCGCACCATCTGCGCGCCCATGTTCTCGAACTTGTCCTCCAGCTCGATTTCCTTGGCGACGGTTACGCCGTCCTTTGTAACACGCGGCGCGCCGAACGACTTGTCGATGACCACGTTGCGGCCCTTGGGGCCGAGCGTCACCTTCACCGCATTGGCAAGGATGTCGACGCCGCGCAGCATCTTCTCGCGCGCTTCTGTATGGAATTTCACCTCTTTGGCAGCCATTGGATCACTCCGTCATCTAGGCAGCATTCGTTGACTGGTTGGATTTCGAAGAAGCCGTCAGGCGGCCTTCTTCACTTGCGCGGCCTGTTCGATCACGCCCATCACGTCGCTTTCCTTCATGATGAGCAGTTCCTGGCCGTCGAGCCGGATCTCGGTGCCGGACCATTTGCCGAACAGGATGCGGTCGCCGACCCTCACGTCGAGTTCGGTCAGTTTGCCGCTGTCGTCTCGCGCGCCGGGACCGACGGCGAGCACTTCGCCTTCCTGCGGTTTCTCCTTGGCGGTGTCGGGGATGATGATGCCGCCGGAGGTCTTTTCCTCGGCTTCGATGCGGCGGACCAGGATACGGTCATGCAATGGACGGAACGCCATTTCGTTCTCCTCTTGGACAAACAGATTTTTGAGGTTCCTCCACACCGGACCGGCAATTCCGAACCGGTGCGGAACGCTGCGACCCTTGGTCAGGCATCGCGCGTGCATATCGAGCTAGTTTTGCCCTTTTTTGGTTTCAAGAGGTTGACGCAAAAATTTTGGCACTCACGCATCAGGAGTGCCAACCGACTGTTATCATGCAGCTATTTTGTTGGAGCGTGGAATTTTCCCGCTTGAATTTCTCATGCGATCCAACAAAATTATTCGAGGTTGGCGCTGCTTTTGTGCAGCCGGAACCTGAACGCAATCGAGGAGTTTTTCGCAGACGGAGGCCATCGATGAACCGACAGACGCTTTCGCCGATCATTCCCTCCCTTGTTCCAGGAACATGCGACCTTTCGCTTGACCGCCTGCTTGCGCCGGCCAAGCACTTCAAGCGCCCCCCGACGTGCTGGACGACGCCATGCTCGACCTTCAGGAAAAGCGTGCAATCCTTTCATCCTGGGCTTCAGACGCCTGCGCGGTGGAATCGATGCCAGGGCTGCGCCAGCCGCCGGGTGCAGACCAGCCGCTCTCCATCGACCAGATCATGGACGCATTGCGACAGCTGGATGCGGCGGTCGGACAATCCAGCAGCCAGCCGTCGCCATGTGCTCGATCGGCTTGATGCATGAGATGCGCCAGAGGAGGAAGTCATGATGGTGGCGGTCAGCAGGGAATTCCGTCTGCAGATGGATGGGTATGGCCTCACCACAGCCGAGATCCATTATCACATGCCCGACCATCCGAGCCTGCTTCAGCGTTTTGTCTGGCAGGACTATGATCTCGCACCCGAGTTTCCTGAATTGAAGGGGTTTCTCGCCTTCTGGGAGCGGGAGCTCGAGGGTGCGCTGCATTCGGTTCGCGTCGCTCATCATCGGCTCATCAAGCCGTCGGAATGGAGCGCCGCGGACGGAATCATCGCCATCCACTGAGGCTACCCTCGCGACCCCTCGCGCCGGATGAGACAAAAAATTTAGTGGCCCCGCTTGAACTGGCCTTTTGTCATTCCCAGATCGTTTGCCGTCGAGGCTTAGGCTCGACGAAACGGGCGTCGCGGTGGCGCCGCGATGCTGCTTGTAACCCATGTTGCTTCACGGAGGATATGGCTATGAGAAGCTTTGATTATACCCCACTCTATCGCACGACGGTCGGCTTCGATCGTCTCTTCGATATGCTTGACAACGGCGTGCGATCGGATTGGCCACCTTACAATATCGAGAAGACAGGCGAAAACGACTATCGCATTACGATGGCAATCGCCGGCTTCAGCCCGGAGGAGATTGAGCTGACCCAGCACGGTCCGGAGTTGATTGTGGTGGGCAACAAACAACCCACAGAAACCGACCGGCAGATTCTCCATCGCGGCATGGCCACTCGTAATTTCAAACAGATCTTCAGGCTGGCAGACTATGTGAAGGTCGCCAGCGCCACCTTGGAGAACGGCCTGCTGGCGGTGGACCTGGTTCGCGACATCCCGGAAGAGTTGAAACCTCGCCGCATTGGCATTGGGACGTCGGCTGAGAAACAGACTTCACCGACCAAGCGGATTAGCCAGGATACCGATAGGAAGCTGAAGGTGGCCTGATAGAAGAATCAGTCTGCGGTCTCGCCTCCCGGCACAGCCGGGAGGCACCTGATTGCGGAGAATGGAGATGACAACCAGATCTGAAATATTTTTACAAACCCGAGCCGGAAGCCTGGGTTCGTGGTGCTTGTCGCAAACATACGGACACCCTGAAGATGTCCTGCGCGACCAAAGCATAAGTCTTGCCGAGAAGCGCGCACTGCTCGCCTCTTGGGCGTCGGATGCGCGTGCCGTCCCCGGAGTGCCGATACTCCGCCAACTGGATGACGGATCTGTCGTCACTTTGGATGAAATCATGAGAGCCTTGAAGGCTCTCGACGGCGGGCGGGAGCAACTGGCTAGCCGCCCTCATTTTGATCGGCGGCGTAAGAACAGATGGACTTCCTGGTTGCCTCGCGGTCGAAGAGATGACGACAATGATCCGCCGCCGGTGCCCGCCTATGCCACCCCACCTCGGAAAAGCGGGGGCGGTGGTTCAATGGCTTGGGCCGAACCGGCGCTGGTTTAGAAACAGTCTAGAGCCTGTTCCATCCCGATGGAATCGGGATGGGGCTCTATCTCTTTGTTTG